>CANFIE010000045.1 GCA_947446625.1 Acetobacteraceae bacterium
ACGATGGCGGTCTTCTTGCCGGCGGAAGCGAAGCGCTTCACCGAGGAGACGATGCCCTGCCAGTCGCTGTGACCGAACGGGGTGTATTCCTCCATGATGTCGGCGGCGGCGAAGCCCTTCGAGATCAGGTAGTTGCGCAGGATGCGGTTAGTCGTGCGCGGATACACATAGTCGGTGCCCAGCAGCGCGATGCGCTTGGCCGAGCCGCCATCGGGGCCGAGCAGATAGTCGAGCGCCGGGATGGCCTGCTGGTTCGGCGCGGCGCCGGTGTAGAAGATGTTGGGGCTCTGTTCCTCGCCCTCATACTGCACCGGGTAGAACAGCAGGCCCTTGAGCTCCTCGAAAACAGGCAGCACGGACTTGCGGGAAACCGACGTCCAGCAGCCGAAGGTCACGTCCACCTTGGCAACCTGCAGCAGCTCGCGCGCCTTTTCGGCGAACAGCGGCCAGTTGGACGCGGGGTCAACCACCACGGCCTGGAGGCGACGACCGAGCAGACCGCCCTTGCGGTTCTGGTCTTCCACCATCATCAGCACGGTGTCGCGCAGTGCGGTTTCAGAAATGGCCATGGTGCCGGAAAGCGAGTGCAGCACGCCGACCTTGATGGGCGCACCCTGGGCGAAGGCGGAGGGAATGGCGGGGGTGGCGAGGGCGGCACCGAGGCCGGCAAGCGCGCCACGGCGCGTAAGGGTCAGGTTGGTCATTCGAAGCCTTCCTTGGCTGGTCTTGTTGCAGCACAGGCGGTGCGAACCGCCCTGGCTGCGGAAAACAATGCGAGTGCCGTGCCAAAGCCCGGAGTGAAGGGAAACGAAGCTTTCCGCCGCGGAGGTGAATTCAAAAATGAGCGAAAATTGGGCAATGCCCATAAAATAGGCTATTATGCGGACAAATTTTGGTCAAACCATGCTTGAGGCTCATTGGGTTGACGCCAGCGCCCCAAGCCTGCACAGCCGCCTGGTAACCCATGGGGATGCTTGGCGATGGCACTGAAGGCCGCAGTTGTTCCGGTAACGCCGTTCCAGCAGAACTGCACCATTCTATGGGATGACGAGACCCTGAAGGGTGTGGTGGTGGACCCCGGCGGCGAGGTGCCGCACCTGCTCAAAACCCTGGAACACCTGAAGGTTACGGTCGAGACCATTCTGCTGACGCATGGCCATATGGACCATGCCGCCGGCGCCGATGAACTGCGCGAAGTGACCGGCGCCCCGGTGGTAGGGCCGCACCTGGCCGATGCTTTCCTGCTGGAAGGGCTGGTGGCGCAGGCGGCCAAATACGGCATGGAGGGCGCCCGCGTCGTGACCCCGGACCGCTGGTTGACCGAAGGCGAGACGGTGCGGATCGGTGAGGAAAGCTTCGAGGTGCTGCACTGCCCGGGGCATTCGCCAGGGCATGTGGTGTTTGTGAACCAGGCCCTGCGGGTTGCCCTGGTGGGGGATGTGCTGTTCCGCGGCTCCATCGGCCGCACCGACTTTCCCTATGGCGACCATGCGGCGCTGATCGAGGCCATCACCACCAAGTTGCTGCCATTGGGTGATGACATCAGCTTTGTCTGCGGCCATGGGCCGGGCAGTCAATTTGGTGTGGAACGGCAGAGCAACCCATTTTTGCAGGGCTGACCCTGCCTTTTAGGCGATTCGCTGGGAAAGCAGCCGCAGTGTAAGGACAGGCTGACCTGGCGCCAGGGGGAAGCGACCACACCATTATCTTCTCCTGGTGGCGGGTGGACTTCCTTGCCCTGCTTGTCGCCGCGCAGCGCCTTGCTGCTTCATCTCCCTCTCGTCGGCAATCTCGGTGCGCTGGTCTATTCCGGCAACGCCCGAGGCGACTTCTCCACCCTGGTCTGACGCGAAACTCGGCCGACTCTGGTGCTGTGGGACGTGCTGGAACGCACCCTTCTCGAAGGGTGGTAGCGGGGCTTAGCGATGGTTGCTGCAACGCTGCCGACATGACTATGATGCCGCATAATATCCGGGCCAATCCGGGGCAGGGCGGGGACGAAGGGCTTGGCGGAAGAAGCGCCTATTTTGTCGATTGCGGGCGTAAGCCTGCGCTTTGGCGGCGTGCGGGCGCTGACCGATGTTTCCGTTGACGTGCGCCGGGGGGAGATCTTCTCCGTCATTGGCCCCAACGGAGCGGGCAAGACCTCGCTTATCAACTGCGTTTCGGGCCGTTACCGACCCACTGAAGGCCGCATCCTGCTTTCGGGGCAGGACATCACACATATGCGCACCAACCGGCGCGCAGCGGCGGGCATTGGCCGCACCTTCCAGAATCTGGCGATCTTCAGCCACATGACCGTGCTGGACAACATCATGGTGGGGCGCCACCACCTGATGCGAAGCGGCTTCCTGGGCGGCATGGCCTATTGGTTCGGCGGCGCCGAGCAGGAGGAGATCGCGCATCGCCGCGAGGTTGAGGAAATTATCGACTTCCTGGAGATTCAGCACATCCGCAAGGCGGTGGCCGGGCAACTTTCCTACGGGCTGCGCAAGCGGGTGGAACTGGCCCGCGCCATGGCACTGAAGCCACAACTCATCCTCCTCGACGAGCCGATGGCCGGCATGAACCTTGAGGAGAAGGAGGACATGGCCCGCTACATCCTCGATCTCAACGAGGAATGGGGCATGACGGTGGTGATGATCGAGCATGACATGGGTGTGGTGATGGATATTAGCCACCGCGTGATGGTGCTGGATTTCGGCCAGAAGATCGCCGAAGGAACGCCTGAGATAGTGATGGCGAATGAGCATGTTCGCCGTGCCTATCTGGGCGAAGCGGTTGAGCCGACCGAATGAGCGCGCTGGATACCCTGCCGAAGATGCTGCGCCATAACGGCCAGAACTGGCCCCATGATGTGGCACTGCGCGAGAAGGATTTCGGCATTTGGCGCAGCTACACCTGGCGCGATTATGCCGAGCGCACGCGCGACATGGCGCTGGGCCTGCGCGCGCTGGGCGTGGGCCGTGGCGATGTGGTGGGGCTGATTGGCGGCAACCGGCCCGACTGGGTGATGGGTGAAGTCGCGGTGCATGCGCTGGGTGGGCTTTCGCTCGGCATCTATGGTGATGCGCTGGATGACGAGGTGGGCTACCTGGTGAACTTCACCGGCATGCGCACCCTGATTGCCGAGGATGAGGAGCAGGTGGACAAGCTGCTCAACCTTACCGACGTGCTGAAGGATATCAGCACGATCATCTACGCCGATCCTCGCGGCATTCGGAAATACGATGACCCGCGCCTGATTGCGCTGGATGCGCTGCTGGCGATGGGCCGCGCCACGCATGAAGCGGCGCCCGGCACCTGGGATGCGCTGGTGGATGCTACCCGGGGCGACGACGTGGCGGTGCTTTGCACCACCAGCGGCACCACGGCGCGGCCGAAGCTGGCGCAGCTTTCCGGCGGCGCCATGCTGGCGCAATGCCGCGCCTATCTGGCGGTGGACCCCAAGGGCCCGCAGGATGAATACGTCTCGGTGCTGCCATTGCCCTGGATCATGGAGCAGATCTACGTCATGGGCTGGGGCCTGCTCAGCCGCATGAAGGTGAATTTCGTCGAGGATACCGAGACGACGATGGCCGATTTCCGCGAGATCGGGCCGACCTTCGTACTGCTGGCGCCGCGTGTGTGGGAAGGCATTGCCGCCGATGTGCGCGCCAAGATACTGGAGGCCAGTTGGCTGAAGCAGCGCATGTTTGCGCTTGGGCAGGCAATTGGCCTGCGCGCGCTGGACCGCGGCAAGCGTTCCTGGCTGGCGGATTTCCTGCTGTTCCGTGCGCTGCGTGACCGGTTGGGCTTCAGCTTCCTGCAATCCGCGGCCACGGGTGGCGCGGCGCTGGGGCCGGATACCTTCCGCTTCTTCCTCGCCATGGGCGTGCCGCTGCGGCAGATCTACGGCCAGACGGAAACGCTGGGCGCCTATACCGTGCACCGGCAGCATGATGTGGACTTCGACACCGTCGGCATTCCCTTCAACGACGAGATAAAAATCCGCATCGAGAACCCGGATGCGAATGGCGTTGGCGAGATTCTCACCAACCATCCCAACATGTTCTCGGGCTATTACGGCATGGCGGAAACGCCTGACATGCATGATGGCTGGCTGACCACGGGCGACGCCGGCTACTACAACAAGGCCGGCCATCTGGTGGTGATCGACCGCATCAAGGATATTGCCACCACAAGCAGTGGCGCCAAGTTCAGCCCGCAATACATCGAGAACAAGCTGAAGTTCAGCCCCTTCATCGCCGAAGCCGTGGTGCTGGGCCATGAGCGGCCGCATCTTGCGGCCATGCTCTGCATTCGCTTCCCCATTGTGGCGAAGTGGGCGGAACGGCGGCGCATTGCCTTCACCACCTATTCCGACCTTTCCGCCAACCCGGAGATTGTGCCGCTGCTGCTGGCCGAGGTGGCCAAGGTAAACCGCACGCTGCCGGAGGCGCAGCGCATCCGGCAATTCGTGCTGCTGTACAAGGAACTAGATGCCGATGACGAGGAACTGACCCGCACCCGCAAGGTACGGCGCGGCACCGTGGCGCGGAAATACGCCAACATCATCGAGGCGATCTACAACAACGCCAAGAGCATCGATATCGACGTGACCATTTCCCTGCAAGGCGGCGCAAGCCAGCGCATCCAGACCGTATTGCAGGTGATAGCCGCCGACGCGACGGAGACGAGGCCATGAGCGAATCCCTGCTGCTGCCGCTGCTGCTGAATGGGTTGATCGTCGGCGCGCTGTACGGCGTTATCGCCATGAGCTTCGTGCTGATCTTCAAGGCCAGCCAGGTGGTCAACTTCGCGCAGGGTGAGTTCCTGTTGGTGGGCGCCTGGGTGTGCTGGTACTTCCTCACCACCTGGCAACTGCCCTTCGTACTCGGCTTTCTGTTCACGCTGGTGTTCATGACGGTGTTCGGCATCATCATCCAGGTGGTGGTGCTGCGACCACTGATCGGCGAACCGATCATCAGCGTCATCATGGCCACCATCGGGCTCGGCATTTTCTTCCAGGCGTTGATGAAGTGGATGTTTGGCGTTTTTGCCCAGCCGTTTCCGCCGATATTCCCGGTGGAGCGGGTGAACCTGCTGGGGCTGGAAGTGCAGCCGGTGTATCTGCTTTCGCTGGTGATGTCGGGCTTCATCATGGCCGCCTTTGGCTGGTTCTTCGCCAAGTCCAAATACGGTCTGGCGATGCGCGCCACGGCGTTTGACCAGCAGGTGGCGCAGTCGCTGGGCATCTCCATCTCCAAGGTCTTTGCCATGGCCTGGGCGATCGCGGCGGTGGTCTCGGGCGTGGCCGGCGTTATCGTCGGCGTGGTAAACGGGGTTTCCTCGGCGCTCTCCTTCTACGGCATCAAGGTTTTCCCAGCCGTCATCCTCGGCGGGCTCGACAGCATCCTCGGCGCCATCATCGGCGGCCTGGTGATTGGCGTGCTGGAGAACCTGGCGCAGTACCTGGACGCCGAATACCTGAAGATCGGCAATATGTACGCCATCGCGCCGTTCTACGTGCTCATCATCGTGCTGCTTATCAAGCCCTACGGCCTGTTCGGCACCAAGAACATCGAGCGGGTCTGACGCCATGGTCGCTCTCACCCCCGCCGGCGATTTCCGCGCCAGCTACCGGCAGGACATGACGCTCTTCCCCACGCGCAACAGCCGCCGTGGTGTGTGGCTGGGCGTGTTGCTGCTGGCCTTGCTGCCGCTGCCCGCTTTGCTGCTGGGCGATGTGGTGGACGAGGATGGCACGCTCGGCGGTCTGCTCGGTGCGCTGGATATTGGCCGCTACGGCATGGGGCTGCTGATCCAGATCGGCTTCCTCGGCATTGCCGCATTGGGGCTCAACATTCTTGTGGGCTTCACCGGGCAAATCTCCATCGGCCATGCGGCCTTCTTCGGCGTTGGTGCCTTTGCCAGCGCTTGGCTGCATGAACATGGCGTGCCGGTCTTCCTCGCCATGCCGTTGGCGGGGTTGCTGACGGCGGCGGTAGGGCTGGTCTTCGGCCTGCCGGCCACGCGGCTGAAGGGGCTGTACCTGGCCATCGCCACGTTGGCGGCGCAGTTCATCATCGAGGATTTCTTCGCCCGCGCCCAATGGTTTACCGGCGGTGTTGCCGGCCGCATGACGGAACCGCCAAGCCTGCCGGGCATACGGTTTGATGGCGAGGAAGCCTATTTCTACGTGGTGCTTGGCGCCGTCGTCATCATGTTCGCCGCCGCCGCCAACCTGATGCGCACGCGCGACGGCCGCGCCCTGGTGGCGGTGCGCGACCATTATCTCAGCGCCGAGATGATGGGCATCAACCTGGCCTATTACCGCACGCTCTCGTTTGGCATCGCCAGTTTCTATGCCGGCGTTGCGGGCGCGCTCTATGCCCACCACCTGCAATTCGTCAGCGTAGAGGCCTTCAACATTCTGTTCTCCATCCAGTTCCTCGGCATGGTCATCATCGGCGGCCTCGGCAGCATCAGCGGTTCGCTGATGGGCGCGGCATTCATGGTGGCGTTGCCGGAACTGGTGCAGGCGGGCGCCGATGCGCTGGCCAATGGCCCGCTGGACCATGCGCTGAAGCTGGGCGCCAATATCAGCTTCCTGCGCGAGATGGTGATCGGCGCGACGATCGTGCTGTTCCTGATCTTCGAGCCCGATGGGCTGGCGCATCGCTGGCGGCTCATCAAGGCGTATTGGAAGCTCTACCCCTATTCGCACTGAACCAACAAAACGGAGGATAAGCGACATGAAGCGTGCAGTTCTGGGATTGGCCCTGGCCGCCGGCCTGGCTTCCACCGCCGTGGCGCAGCAGCGCATCAACCTCGGCCACCTGATGGACAATTCCGGCGCCACCTCGGATGTTGGCCTGCCCTTCGGCCAGGGCGTGAATGACGCGATGGCCTGGGTGAACCAGACGCGCAGCGGCATTGCTGGCCGCCCCATCAACGTGCTGGCGGTGGACTACGGCTACCAGGCGCCGCGCGCCGTCAGCCAGTACCAGGCCTGGAGCCGTGAGCGCGTCGTCGGCATCATGGGCTGGGGCACGGCGGATACCGAGGCGCTGACCCGCTTCGTCACGCGCGACCGCATTCCCTACGTCTCCGGCTCCTACGCCGCCACGCTCACCGATGCCGCTGGCCGCAGCGGGCGGCCGGGTGCCGAACCCACGCCTTTCAACTTCTTCTACGGCCCGTCCTACTCTGATTCGCTTCGCGCCATGCTGACCTGGGCGCGGCAGGATTGGACGCGTAGCGGCCGCCCTGGACGGCCGAAATATGTGCATATGGGCGGCAACCATCCTTACCCGAATTCGCCCAAGGCCGCTGGTGAAGCGCTGGCCGCCGAACTCGGCTTCGAGGTGCTGCCCGCCATCGTCTTCGCGCTCACGCCCGGTGACTACACCGCGCAATGCCTGACGCTGAAGAACCAGGGCGCCAACTACGCCTATCTCGGCAACACCGCGGGCTCCAACATCTCGGTGCTGCGCGCCTGCCAGACGGCGGGGGTGCAGGTGCAGTTTCTCGGCAATGTCTGGGGCATGGATGAAAACGCGATGAAGGCCGCTGGCGCCGCTGCCAATGGCGTTGTCTTCCCGGTGCGCACCGCCGTGGTGTGGGGTCAGGAAGCCCCTGGCATGACCAATGTGCGCGCCATCAGCCGCCTCTCCGACAGTGCCGGTACAGCCTATCGGCCGGTGCATTACGTGGCTGGCGTCTGCTCTGCCATGCTGATGGTGGAAGCCATGGAGAAAGCTGCCGAGGGTGGTGGTGCGCTGAATGGCGAGCGCATCCGTGAAGGTTTCTACGCCCGGCAGAACTGGGTGCCGCGTGGGTTTGAGGGCGTGTGCAATCCCTCCAACTTCGCGCCCGATGACCATCGTGGCACGCTGCGCGTGGCGCTGTATCGTGCGGTGGTGAATGGCGATACCAGCCAGGGCAATGTGGCCGAACTGGTGCGCGCCGGCACCATGCGGGTGGAGCCGGTGACCACGATTGAGCTTGAGCGCAAGCGCGACTGGCTGGGCTGGTAGGCCGATGAGCGCAGCACTGGAAACGCCGGCGCCGGCGGAGAAGCCGGCACTGCTCGAGGTCAACAACATCGAGGTCGTGTACAACGACGTTATCCTGGTGCTGCGCGGGCTTTCGTTGAAGGTGCCGCAGGGCGAGATCGTCGCCCTGCTCGGCGCCAATGGCGCGGGAAAATCCACCACGTTGAAGGCTATCTCCGGCCTGCTCCGCACCGAGGATGGCGCGGTGACGCGGGGTGACATTCGCTTTGGCGGTGAACGCATCACCGGTATGGCGCCACATGAAATCGTGCGTCGGGGCATCTTCCAGGTGATGGAAGGCCGCCGCATCATCGCCGACATGACCTGCCTGGAAAATCTGCGCCTGGGTGCCTTCACCCGCAGCGACAATCAGGTCGGCGCGGATATCGACATGGTCTATTCCTACTTCCCGCGGCTGAAGGAGCGCACCGGCCTGGCCGGCTATCTCTCGGGCGGGGAGCAGCAGATGCTGGCGATTGGTCGTGCCCTGATGGCGCGGCCCAAGCTGATATTGATGGACGAGCCTTCGATGGGCCTCTCACCGCTGCTGGTGAAGGAGGTGTTCGGCATCATCCGGCAGATCAACCGCGATTTGGGCGTGACGATTTTGCTGGTGGAGCAGAATGCCCGCATGGCGCTGGGCGCCGCGAGCTACGGCTATGTGATGGAGCAGGGCAAGGTGGTGCTGGATGGCACGGCGGCCTACCTGGCGGAGAATGAGGACGTGAAGGAATTCTACCTGGGCGGCCATGGCGCGGAACGCAAAAGCTTCCGCGACCTGAAATCCTATCGCCGCCGGAAGCGCTGGCTGTGAGCGATTTCTTCGACAGCCTGGAGGCCCGCAGCGTCGATGCCCGCGCCGCCGACCTGGCCACGCGCCTGCCACGCCAGGTGGCGCATGCGCAGCGCCACGCGCCGGCCTATGCCGAGTTGCTGCGCGACGTGGATGCCAGTGCCATCACCAGCCTGGCCGCGCTGGCCCGCCTGCCGGTAACGCGCAAGGCCGAGTTGCTGGCGCGCCAGGAAGCCGCGCCGCCCTTTGGTGGCTTTGCCGCGTTGGATATCTCGCGCTTCGCTCGCGTCTTCGCCTCGCCGGGGCCGATCCATGAGCCGGAAGCCGATGTGCCGGATTACTGGCGCTTCGCCCGGGCGCTGTTCGCCACCGGCCTGCGCCCTGGTGAACTGCTGCACAACTGCTTCGCCTATCACTTCACCCCCGCCGGCAGCATGCTGGAAAGTGGTGCCCGCGCGCTCGGCTGCCCGGTATTTCCCGCCGGTACCGGCAATACCGAAATGCAGGCCCGCGCCGCCGCGCATCTGCGCCCGCGCTGCTACAGCGGCACGCCGGATTTCCTGAAGACCATTCTGGAAAAGGGCGATGAGCTTGGGCTCGACCTTTCCTCGCTGAAGCTCGGCCATGTCACGGGCGGCGCTTATCTGCCGGGGCTGCGCAATTGGTACGCTGCACGCGGTCTCACCGTACTGCAAAGCTACGGCACCGCCGATCTCGGGCTGGTGGCGTATGAGAGCACGGCGCGGGAAGGCATGATCCTGGACGAAGGCGTGCTGTTGGAAATCGTTCGCCCCGGCACGGGCGAGCCACTGCCGGATGGCGAGGTGGGCGAGGTGCTGATCACCACGCTCAACCCGCATTATCCGTTGCTGCGACTGGCGACGGGTGACCTTTCCGCCGTGCTGCCCGGCGCTTCCCCCTGTGGCCGCACCAATACGCGCATGCGTGGTTGGCTGGGCCGGGCGGATCAGGCCGCCAAGGTGCGCGGCATGTTCGTTCGGCCGGAACAGGTGGCGCAGGTTGCACGCGCCGTGCCGGGCCTTGGCCGATTGCGCCTGGTGGTGGGGCTGGAAGCCGAGCGCGACACCATGCTGTTGCGCGCCGAAGCCGCGCCCGATGCCGCCCTGGCGGAGCGTTTGGCCGAGGCGCTGCAAGCCGCCACCAAACTGCGCGGCACGGTGGAGTTGGTGCCGCCCGGCAGCCTGCCGAATGATGGCAAGGTGATCGACGACACGCGGCCGGTGCCGTGAGCTACGAGGCTGTCCGCGACGCCTTCCGCTGGAACATACCGGCGCGCTTCAACATGGGCATGGCCTGCTGCGACCGTTGGGCCGACGGCTCCGGCCGGCTGGCGCTGCTGCATCTGCGCGAGGATGGCGGTACCGAGCGCATCAGCTACGACGCGCTGAAGGCTGCGACCAACCGCCTGGCCAATACGCTGCGCGCCCATGGCGTGAGGGCAGGGGACCGCGTGGGCGTGCTGCTGCCGCAGGTGCCGGAAGCGGCCTATGCGCATCTGGCCTGCTACAAGCTGGGCGCCATCGCGGTGCCGCTGTTTCAATTGTTCGGCGACCAGGCGCTGGAATTCCGCCTGCGAGACTGCGGCGCGGCGGCGCTGGTGACGGATGCCACCGGCATGGCCAAGCTGCATGGCATTCGCACGCAGTTGCCGGCGCTGCGGCTGGTGATGACGCTGGACGGCACTGGCGATGGCGCGCTGGATGGCCGCGCCGCCATGGCCAGGGCCAGCGATGGTTTCATGCCGCTGGATACCAGCGCCGATGATCCGGCGCTCATCATCTATACCTCCGGCACCACGGGCAGTCCGAAGGGTGCGCTGCATGCGCATCGGGTGCTGCTGGGGCATTTGCCTGGCGTGGAAATGCCGCATTGGCCATTCCCCCAGGCCGGCGATTTGTTCTGGACCCCGGCCGACTGGGCCTGGATTGGCGGGCTGCTGGATGTGCTGTTGCCCAGCCTGTACTGCGGCGTGCCGGTGCTGGCGCATCGGATGGCGAAGTTTGAGCCCGAGGCAGCGCTGACGCTGATGGCCCGGCACGGCGTACGCAACGGCTTCATTCCGCCTACCGCGCTGAAGATGCTGCGTCAGGTGCCCAACCCGGCCCGCTTCGGCGCCCGGCTGCGCACCCTGGGCAGCGGTGGCGAAACGTTGGGCGCCGATTTGCTGGACTGGGGCCAGGAAGCCTTCGGCTGCACCATGAACGAGTTCTACGGCCAAACCGAATGCAACCTGGTCATCTCGGCCTGCGCGCCGCTGGCGCCGCCGCGCCCGGGTTGGATGGGCCGCGCCGTGCCGGGGCATCAGGTGGCGGTGCTGCGTGCCGATGGCAGCGAATGCGCGCCCGGTGAGGCCGGCACCATCGCGGTGCGCCGGCCAGACCCGGTGATGTTCCTGGGCTATTGGAACAACCCCGAGGCCACGGCGCAGAAGTTCATTGGTGATTGGCTGCTGACCGGCGACCAGGCCGAGGCCGATGAGCAGGGCTGGTTTCGCTTCATCGGCCGCGATGATGATGTCATCACCTCCGCTGGCTATCGCATCGGCCCGGGTGAGATTGAGGAATGCCTGATGCGCCACCCCGCCGTGGCCCTGGCCGCCGTGGTTGGCCTGCCGGATGCGCTGCGGACCGAGGCGGTGACCGCCATTGTGGTGCCCAGGGCCGGGGTGGAGACAGGGCCGGCGCTGGCGGCGGAACTTCAGGCCCTGGTGAAAACCCGCATGGCGGCGCATGCCTATCCGCGGCAGGTGCATTTCACCGATAGCCTGCCGCAGACCGCCACGGGTAAAATCATGCGCGGCGAATTGCGCCGGCGTTACGCGGAACGGAAGCCAAGCCATGGCCAGTAGCAACGTACCCACCCTGGACCATTTCCTGGGCGACGAGATCGATGCGCTGCGCGCCAGCGTGGCCGGCTTCTCCGCCACGCGCATTGCGCCCATTGCCGGCATGATCGACCGCGACGACCACTTCCCGCGTGAGTTATGGCCCGAGATGGGCGCGCTGGGCCTGCATGGCATTACCGTGGGTGAGGAATATGGCGGCAGCGCCATGGGCTATCTGGCGCATTGCGTCGCCATGGAGGAAGTCAGCCGCGCCAGCGCCTCGGTGGGGCTGAGCTACGGCGCGCATTCCAACCTTTGCGTCAACCAGATCCACCGCAATGGCAGCACGGACCAGAAGCAGCGCTATCTGCCCAAGCTGGTCAGCGGCGAGCATCTGGGCGCCCTGGCCATGAGCGAGCCGGGCGCCGGCAGCGATGTTGTCTCCATGCGGCTGCGTGCCGAAAAGCGCGGCGACCGCTATGTGCTGAACGGCACGAAGATGTGGATCACCAACGCGCATTACGCCGAAACCCTGGTGGTCTATGCCAAGACCGAACCGAATGCCGGGCCGCGCGGCATCACCGCCTTCATCATCGAAAAGGGCTTCAAGGGTTTCACCCCGGCGCAGAAGCTCGACAAGCTTGGCATGCGCGGCAGCCCCACCAGCGAATTGGTGTTTGAGGATTGCGAGGTGCCGGCGGAAAACATCCTCGGCAAGCTGAACGAAGGCGTGCGCGTGCTGATGAGCGGCCTGGATTATGAGCGCGCCGTGCTGGCCGCCGGGCCGCTGGGCATCATGCAGGCAGCGCTGGATGTGGTGCTGCCCTACATCCATGAACGCCAGCAATTCGGCCAGCCGATTGGTGAGTTTCAGCTCATCCAGGGCAAGGTGGCGGATATGTACACCGCGCTGAACGCCTGCCGCGCCTACGTGTACGCCGTGGCCCGCGCCTGCGACCGTGGCCAGACCACCCGCAAGGACGCCGCCGGCGCCATCCTGTTCGCCGCCGAGGCCGCGACCAAGGTGGCGCTGGACGCCATCCAGATTCTCGGCGGCATGGGCTACATCAATGAAAGCCCCACCGGCCGCCTGCTGCGCGACGCCAAGCTGTACGAGATTGGCGCCGGCACCAGCGAAATCCGCCGCATGCTGATAGGGCGCGAGCTGTTCCGCGAAACCCTGTGATCAGCTACGTCGTCACGCTGTACAACAAGGCGCGCTACCTGCCGCAGGTGGTGGCCGCCTTGGCGCAGCAGCAGGGCGACTTCGCCCGCGAATTCATTTTCGTTGATGACGGCTCGGCGGATGACACGCTCGCCCTGCTGCGGGGGCTGACGACGGACCTGCCCAACACCACCATCCTCACCCAGCCCAACCAGGGGCCGGCGGTGGCGCTGAACACCGGGCTGGGCGCGGCCAAGGGCAGTCTCATCAAGCCCATGGATGGCGATGACGTGTTGCTGCCCTGGGCCACCACCTGGCTGCTGGAAGCGCTGGCCGCAACCGGCGCGCATGCGGCCTGCTCGGTGCCCGAGGACCAGTGGGAATACCCGGTGGGCGCCACCATTCCGCCCTGGCCAACCCCGCCGCTGCCCGCCGCCCAGCCGCAAGACCTGCTGCCCCAGTCGTTGCGCCGGGCGCAAACCATGCCCAGCGTCTGGCTGCTGCGGCGGGAAGCGCTGGAGGCCTGTGGCGGCTGCGACCTGGCTGTGTTCATCCAGGACTACTCGCTGGAATTGCGCCTGGCCGCCTTGGGCCCCGTGGCCATGCTGCACGCCCCGCTGGTGGCCTTTCCGGCCGAGGCACCGGGCCGGCTTTCCGACAACCAGGCGCAAACCCTGCACGATGTGAATCTGGCGGCGCTGCGCTTCCTGGCCGCCAATCCGGCACTGCCGCCCCGGCTGCGGCAACTGGTGCTGAAGCGCGCCACCGCCCGCGCCTATGCCTGGGCGGTGCGGCGGGGCGCGCCGCTGCTGGCGCCGGGCCTGCTGCTGCGCCGGCTTTGTGCCAATGCCGGGGTGCTGCCGGGTTTCGCAGGCAACCAAGTGGCACTCACCGCCCCGTTCCGCGCCACCCACCCCATTCGGCCCGGTGCCGGGGGTTAAGCGCGGTTATTCGCCCAGCATGCGGCGCAGCGTGGGTTCCATGGCGGTGGCCAGAATGGCGTAGCCAACCGGGGTAAGGTGCAACTTGTCGCCCGAAATGTGGTCGGGCATGGCGCCCTGGGCATCCAGCAGTAGCCGGCCCACATCCAGGTAGAAGGTGCTTTCCTCATCGGCGCAGCGCGCCACCAGCGCGTTCACCTCGGCCACCTGGGCCCGCATCGGGTCCGCAGCCGAAGCCCCACGCGGCAGCAGCCCCAGCACCAACACCTTGGTACGCGGAGAGCGTTCCTGGACCAGCCGCACCAACTCCGCTATGCCCATGGCCACATCGGCGGGCCGATGGTTCCAGGCCAGGTTGTTGGTGCCAATCAGCAGCACCACCACCCGCGGGCGCAGGCCTTCCCATTGGCTGCGGGCCAGGCGATGCAGGGCGCCATTGGTGAAGTCGCCCCATAGCCCCAGGTTGAAGGCGGCGCGGTGGCCATAGAACTGCCGCCACAGCCCCGGCTCCCAGGCCTCGGTGATGGAATCGCCAATGAAGGCCAGTTGGATGCGCCCTCTGTCGGTGGCGGCCAGCCGTGCCTCCAACTGCCGGCTGCGGCTGCGCCAGTCATCCGAGGGCAATTCCTCGGCCGAGGCCTCGCGCGGCAGCGGGAAGGTGCGGGGCAGGGCAGGGCAGCCAGGGCGAGCCAGGGCGGGGCCAGTTGCCAGCAGCAGCGCTGCCAGCAGGGCGCGTCGGGCGGTCCTCACCGGCGCCAGGGCCGGGTAGTGTCGCGGCTCATGAAGGCCAAGGGCGTGCCGCCCGGGGTCATCAGCCAAATGCTGTACATGCCACCGGCTTCCAGCCCCTCCAGCGCGAATTCCGGCGCGGTCAAACCGGTGCAACTGGCGCGCAGCCGGGCCTGTACCGGGTTCACACTGCGCTGCTTCACGCCACCGGCGGCAACCTCGGTGAACACGGCGGGGCCTTCCGGCGCCAGGGCCAGGCCGGCGGCGGCGCAGTCCGGCGTGGCGTTGTAGAAGGAAAGCCTGGCCCGCAACTGGTTGAAATCAGCCTGGTCCACCACCGGGGTAATCGCCAGGCCACCGGCGGGGGCGGGGCGCAGCACCACGGTCAAAAAGCTCCCCACCTCGGCCCGCAGCGTGGCGCGGGCGGTGGCGCCGCCGGCCGCGGCTTCCACCGCCAGTGCCCGGCCGGCCAC
>CANFIE010000046.1 GCA_947446625.1 Acetobacteraceae bacterium
ATCCTGCCCGGTGCGCACCAGGCCGCAATGGTCGAGGATGAGCTTCAGATTCGGATGCGCCTCGGCAATGCGGCGGAACTCCGGCAGGAACAGCCCGCCCATCGTCGCCACCGGCAGCCCCTCGGCTTCGGCCGCCGGCCACAGCCAGTCCAGCGTGCCATCGCGCAGCCACACCTGCTCATGCGCACCCAGCAGCGCCCAGCGCAGGCCCATCATGCCCGGCTGCTTGCGCCAACCCTGCACCCGGCTGCGATTCTCCGGCTGGTCGGGCGGAAACTGCCCCATCACCGCGAAGCGTTCCGGGTAGCGCCAGGCCGCCGCCAGCGCCATGGTGTTGGAGGTAGGGTCCCAACTGCCGGGCGGGTGGATCAGTGCCGCATCCACCCCTGCCGCGTCCATCTCGCGCAGCGCTTCCTCAGCCGTGAAGGAAGCCACCTTGCGATGCAGCCCGGAAGGCTGCCCCTGCGACCAGATATGGATCTGCGCGTCAACAATCTTCATGTCCGTCTTCCCCTTGCCGCCTCAACCCTCGCGGATCAGCGGCAGCCCTTCCTCGGTTCGCACCGCGTTGATGATCTGCAGCACGCGCTGGCGGAAGGGCGCGTATTGCACGCCGAATTCCTCCACCAGCCGGCGATTCTCGATCATGAAATTGCCGGACTTTTCCCGCCCGCCGCTCTCCTGCTCAAAGCGGATATCGGCGCTGGGCAAAAAGCCCCGCACCATCTCGGCCAGCGCCCCCATGCTGATGGTATGCCCGCCGGTATTGTACATGCGGTGCTTCGGCCGCGCGGCCAAGGTCACGCGCGCCACCACCTCGGCAATGTCGTCCACATGAATCGGGCAGCGCATGGCGTCGCGATACGGGAAGGTCACGCTCTGCCCGCGCGCCGGGGCGGTGATGCAATGGACATGGTCCACTGAGCCGAACAGCTTGTCGGGTCCGGTCACATTCGCCGGGCGAATGCCTGTGATGACCATGCCATGCTTCTCGGCGTAATCGCGGGCCTGCCATTCATTGAAGATCTTGTGCATGGCGTATTGATTGTCGCCGTAGCGCAGGTCTTCCTCATCCACCATGCGCTCGCCGAAATGCTTCTGCGGCCCGCTGACGGCCAGCGAACTGGCGAAGATGGTATGCGCCACGCCGCCAATCCGCGCCGCCTCGAACACATTGTCCATGCCCAGCACATTCAGCCGGAAGGCCACGCGGGCCGGCAGATCGCTGCCGATATGATAGGCCAGGTTCACCACGCGGTCGGGCTTTTCCTCCGCCACCACCGCCATCACATCGTCGAACTGCGCCACGTCGCCGCGCCGCATGGTCACCGCCGGGCCATGGTCGAACCGCGCCACATCCACGCAGGTCACGCTGTCGCCTCGCGCCAGCAGCAGCGGAATCAGGCGCCGGCCGATGAAGCCGGAACCGCCGAAGACAACAACCTTCATCAGCGCATCCCCCTTGCCGGGCGGTACTGCCGCCCTGTTCTGGGCCAAGGCTAGCCCGCCGCTGCCCACCCGGCCAGTGCCCGCAACAACCCGGCTTGCCGCCGCGCCGCTTCCACCGCACCTTCGCGGCCTCATCAACCCGAGGAGACAACCATGAGCGAAGACAACGCCCTGTTCGACAAAGGCCTGCCCATCCGCCGTTCCGTGCTGGGCAGCGAGTATGTGGACCGCTCCATCGCCGGCGCCGACGACTTCATGATGGGTATCCAGCGCGCCGCCACCGCCTGGGGCTGGGGCTGGGCCTGGGGCGACCCCACGCTCGACCGCAAATCCCGCTCGCTCATCAACCTGGCCATGCTGACGGCGCTGGGCCGCCCGCATGAGTTGAAGCTGCATGTGAAGGGCGCACTGAACAATGGCATTTCGGTCGAGGAGATCAAGGCCGCGCTGCTGCACGCCACCGCCTATTGCGGCATTCCGGCGGGACTGGACGCCTTCAAGGCGGCGCATGAGGTGCTGGTGAAGGAAGGCGCCATCCCGGCACCGAAGTAACCCTCCAGGGTCACAAGGTCAGGCGGCTTGATCCCACAGGTTCAAGCCGCATCAAGCACCATGCGCCCCATGGGCGCATGTCGTGCTCTTTAACTATCTGAAACTAGAGCAAGAAATCCATTCTGATGTTCCCATCAGAATGGATATTGCTCTAGGCTCCCCAAAGGCGCGGCCAAGCTCAAAGAGCACCACGCCGGGCGACCGCCAAAGGCGGCGCTGCACGCACAAAAATGGGGAGACTTCCATGGACCTGTCACGCCGCCATCTGCTCAGCGCAACAGCCGCCACCACCGCTGCCGCCGCACTGCCCTGGCGCAGCGCCCGCGCCCAGGCTGCCAATACCATCCGCATCGGTGTCATCTCCGATATGTCGGGCCCTTATCGCGACACCACCGGCCCCGGCAGCGTCGCGCTGACACAGCAGGCGGTGCAGGACTTCGGCAATCATGGCTTCAACATCGAGGTCATCCAGGCCGACCACCAGAACAAGCCCGATGTGGGCGCCAACCTGGCGCGGCAATGGTTCGACCAGGGCGTCGATGTCATCGTGGATGTGCCCACCTCCTCCGTCGCCCTCGCCATCCACCAGATCGCGCGCGACAAGAACAAGGTGCACCTCAACTCCGGCGCCGCCAGCTCGGACCTCACCGGCCCGGCATGCAGCCCCAACACGGTGCACTGGACCTACGATACCTACATGCTGGCCAAGTCCACCGGCGCAGCCATTGTGAAGACCGGCGGCGACAGCTGGTATTTCATCACGGCCGACTACGCCTTCGGCCATGCGCTGGAACGTGACACCGGCAATTTCGTCAAAGCCCAGGGTGGCCGTGTGCTGGGTGCCGCGCGCTATCCCTTCCCCGCCACGTCGGATTTCTCCGCCTTTCTGCTGCAGGCGCAGTCCAGCCGCGCCAAGGTGCTGGCCTTTGCCAATGCCTCCACCGACACGGTCAACTGCATCAAGGGCGCGCGTGAATTCGGCCTGCATCGCAGCATGAAATTCGCCGCCCTGCTGATGGGCGTGGTGGATATCAAGTCGCTCGGCCTGGAAGCCGGCCAGGGCCTGAACCTGACCGAAAGCTTCTACTGGGATCTCAACCCCCGCACCCGGGCGCTGACCCAGCGCGTGCGCGCGAAGAATGAGGGCCGCCCGCCCGCCATGGTGCCCGCCGGCTGCTACGGCGCCGTGCTGCACTACCTGAAGGCGGTGCAGGCCATGGGCGTGGCCGCAGCCAAGGCCAGCGGCGTTGAAGCGGTGAACCGCATGAAGGCGATGCCCTGCGACGATGATGCCTTTGGGGCTGGGCATATCCGCGCCGATGGCCGCAAAATCCACCCGGCCTACCTGTTTGAGGTCAAGACCCCCGGCGAATCCCGCGACCCCTGGGACCTGTACAAGGTTGCCGCCACCACACCTGGCGAGCAAGCTTTCCGCCCGCTTGCCGAGGGCGGCTGCCCCCTGGTCCGCAGTTAAACCACCCCGTATCGCGGCGCGGCGCGAACAGAGGAAAGAGAGAACATGGTTCACAATACCGCGCGGTGGGAATCTACCGCGCCGATCCGCTACCCCGACCCCGACATCATCGTGCTGGACCCGCGCTTCCAGCCGATGGTGCTCGGCCATGCCGCCATTGAGCGTGTTGCCAGCGGCTTCCGCTTCACCGAAGGCCCGGCCTATTACGGCGACACGCGGCAATTGCTGTTCGCCGATATTCCGAATGACGCGTTGCTCCGCTGGGACGAAATTACTGGCCAAACCGTGACGCTGCGTCAGCCCTGCGGCAACATTGATGGCAACACCCGCGACCGCCAAGGCCGGCTGATCAGCTGCGAACTCGGCAGCCGCACGCTGACCCGCACCGAGTTGGACGGCAGCGTCACCGTGCTGGCCAGCCACTTCGAGGGCATCCAGCTCACCGGCCCGAACGACGTGGTGGTGAAGTCCGATGGCTCCATCTGGTTCAGCGACAATGGCGCCGGCATTCGCGGCAACTATCTAGGCGACAAGGCCACCCCCGGACTGCCCTACCGCGTCTATCGGCTGGACCCGGAAACCCGCGAGCTCTCCATCGCGGTGGGCGACATGGCGCGGCCCAATGGGCTCTGCTTCTCACCCGACGAAAAGCGGCTCTACGTGGTGGATACACCGGCCGAGCCGAAGATCACCCGCGTGTACGACATTGTGGATGGCAAGGCGGTGAATGGCCGGCTGTTCTTTGATGCCAACCCCGGCTGGGCCGATGGCATCCGCTGCGACACCGAAGGCAATGTCTGGGCCGGCATTACCGGCGGGCCGGGGCATGATGGCGTGGCGATCTTCGCGCCCGATGGCACCATGATCGGCCGCATTCTGCTGCCCGAGCGCTGTGCCAACCTGGCCTTCGGTGGCCGCAAGCGCAACCGCCTGTTCATGACCGCATCGCAGTCGGTCTATGCGCTGTACGTGGAAGCCCAGGGCGTGCCTGGCGGCTGAACCAGCCACCAGGCGCATCCCGGCTCAAACGAAGGCTGGCTTCACTTCCTTGGCCAGCCGGTTGAGCTGCTCCATCGCCACATCCAGTGGCGTGCCCAGCGGCTGGCTGCACACCACGCGGTCCAGCCCTGGGTAGCGGCGCTCCACCGCCTTCAGCGCCGCGATGATATCCGCCGCCGTGCCGGCCAGGAAACCGCCGGCATTCACCGCTTCCTCAATGCTCGGCAGCGGAATGCCGCCGGCCAGGGCCGGGCTGCGCATGGCCTGGATCTGCGCCTCGCTCAGGTTCCGCACCAGGCGCAGCTCGCCGAACATCTTCATGTTCTCCTCGTAGTATTGGCGCGCGGCGTTGATCGCCGCCTCGCGGCTTTCGGCGATGTAGAACTGGTAGCCAAGCGCCAGCTTCTCGCCCCGCCCCAGTGCAATGCCACGGCGCGCATAGGCGGCCTGGAATTCGTCCATGTGCTTGTCCACGGCGCCGCCCTCGGCCGAGCCACCGCCGATGAGACCACCCATGTTGTACTTGGCCATGAAGTCCATGGC
Organism: Acetobacteraceae bacterium; assembly: GCA_947446625.1. Taxonomy (GTDB): domain Bacteria; phylum Pseudomonadota; class Alphaproteobacteria; order Acetobacterales; family Acetobacteraceae; genus CAIMOR01. The sequence continues at coordinate 5,018 of CANFIE010000046.1, forward strand.
GCGCGGCGTGCCGCTCTGGATCGGCTGCCAGCATTCCACCGGCGTGGTCAGCGGGCGGGGCACCAGCGTCAGCGTCTTCAGCTGGTAGCCGCGATACTCCACCTCGGCCGGGATGGTGTAGTGCTTGCCCTTGTGCGAGAATTTCTCCTCGTTGAACGCCTTGAAGATGACCTCGCACTGCTCCTCGAACAATTCGCGGTTGGCGTTCTGGTCAATCAGCGGCGCGCCGAAGGTTTCCACTTCACGCGTGTGGTAGCCGCGCGCCACGCCAAAGCGAATCCGCCCGCGGCTCAGCACATCGGCCATGGCGTAATCCTCGGCCAGGCGCAGCGGGTGCCACATGGGGGTTACGTTGAAGCCGCAGCCAATCCGCAGGTTCTTCGTCCGCCCCGCCAGATGCAGCCCCATCATCAGCACATTGGGAATGCACTCGGTGCCTTCGGGCTGAAAATGATGCTCGGCCATCCAGAAGGTATCAAAGCCCAGGCCATCCATCGTCTCGGCGTAGCGTTCCGCCTTGTACAGCGCGCCGCGCAATTCCTCGGGCGTGTGCCAACGGTCATTGATCGGCGTTCCCGCATAGCCAAGGTTCTTCAGGTCCACCGTGCCGACATAGCTGCTGTCGAAATTCCTGATCATTCGCTTCCTCCGTTTTTATTCTGCTCAATATCCGCATTGCGGATGCCGCCAGGGCATGTCCGAATGCGGCAAAAGCACGCCGAACCGGCGCACCATAGTTGGGGGGAACATCATGCCTTATCGCCTGCTTCACGCCACCCTGTTGCTGCTGGCCTGCGCCCTGGCGCCCGCCACCGCAGCCGAGTTCACACCCACGCGGCCCGTGCGGCTGGTGGTGCCGCTTACCCCCGGCGGCACCGCCGATGTGATGGGCCGGGTGATGGCGCAGGCGCTGACCACGCTATGGGGCCAGCAGGTGCTGGTGGAAAACCGCCCCGGCGCCGGCGGGCATCTGGGCGCCGAAGTGGTGGCTCGCAGCCCCGGAGACGGCCATACGCTGCTGTTCAGCACCATCGGTATCCACGCCGCCTACACCATGTATCGCCGGCTGGGCTACGACCCCGCGAAGGACCTGGCACCCGGCGTTCTGCTGGCCGAAATGCCCTTCGTCGTGGTCAGCCGCATTGAGCTACCGCAACGCAGCCTCGCCGCGCTCATCGCCGCCGCGCGCGAAGCGCCGGGCAGCATCACCTATGGCTCCGCCGGCAATGGCACCTCCACCCATCTGGCAGCCGAACTGTTCCAGTCGCTCATCGGTGGCCGGCTGACCCATGTGCCCTATCGCGGCAGCAGCCAGGTGGCGAATGACCTGGCCGCCGGCACCGTGGACCTGCTGTTCGACAACCTGCCCACCGTGCCCAACATGCTGGCCGGTGGCCGGGTGCGCGCCCTGGCCATTACCAGCCCCACCCGCAACGCTGCGGTGCCGGATGTGCCCACCAGCATCGAGGCTGGGCTGCCCAGTTTCATCGCCAGCGCCTGGTTCGGGCTTTCCCTGCCCGGCACCACGCCCGAGCCGATGCTGAACGCCATCAACGCCGACCTGCGCGCCACCCTGGCGCAACCGGCGGTGCGGGACCGGCTGATTCAACTTGGCACCACGCCCATGGGCGGCACGGTGCCGGAAATCCGCGCCTTCTTCCTCACCGAACAGGCCAAGTGGGGGCGCGTGATCGCCGCCGCCGGCCTGGCGGTGGATTGAGCCAGGAGAGAACCGCCATGCATCGCCGCAGCCTGCTCGCCGCCCCCCTGGTGCTTGCCGCCGCTACCCCGGCCCGCGCCTGGCCGGACCGGCCCATCCGCATCATTGTTACCTTCCCCGCCGGCACCCAGACCGACATCCTCACCCGGCTCTACAGTCAGCCGCTGGCGCAGAAGCTCGGCCAACCCATCATCATCGACAATCGCAGCGGGGCGCAGGGCGTCATCGGCATCCGCGCCGCGCTGGCCGCCCCGGCCGATGGCTACACGCTGCTGATGATCGGCGTTTCCACCGGCGCCAGCGCCCCGCACATGATCAAGGACCTGCCCTACCACCCGCTGCGCGACCTGGTGCCCATCGGCATGGTGGCGGATGCGCCCTACCTGCTGGTCTGCGACCCACGCCTGCCCATCCACAGCACGGCTGACCTCATCGCCTATGCCAAGGCGCGGCCACCCGGCACGCTCAGCTTTGGCCATGGCGCGCCCAGCCGGCATGTCGCCGGCTCGCTCATGGCCAAGCTGGCGGGGTTCGAGGCACTGGAAGTAGCCTATCGCGGCCAGCCCGAGGCCACCAATGACTGCGCCGCCGGCCGGCTGGCCTATACGGTGGGTGACCTTGGCGAGGCGCTGGCCCAGGCGCGCGAGGGCCGCATCCGCGCCCTGGCCGTCACCACCGGGCAACGCTCCCCGCTGGCGCCTGACATTCCTTCGCTGGCGGAAACCCTGCCCGGCTACAACCTCTCGGTCTGGTTCATGCTGGGCGCCGCCGCCGGCGTGCCGCAGCCGGTCATCAACCAGATCAACGCATCGCTGACCGAGGTGATGGCCGAACCCGGCCTGCGCCAGCAATTGGCGGTGCAGGGGCTGGACGTACGCTCGCTGCCGCCCGACGCTCTGAAAACCTTCATGGCCAGCGAAGTGGAAAACTGGGGCCGCATCATCCGACTGCTGGACCTGCAACCTGTCTGAGAGACCAAGCCACCATGCAAAGCTATGACTACATCATCGTCGGTGCCGGCTCGGCCGGGGCCGTGGTGGCCAATCGGCTCTCGGCCAATCCGCGCCACCAGGTGCTGCTGCTGGAAGCCGGGCCGGCCAGCCACCCGTGGTCGCGCATTCCCATCGGCTACGCCAAGCTGCTGACCAACCCGGCGGTGAACTGGCTGTATTCGTCCGAGCCCGAGGCCGCCACCAATGGCCGCCGCATTCCGGTGCCGCGTGGCCGCTTGCTCGGTGGTTCCTCCGCCATCAATGGCCTGGCCTTCGTGCGTGGCCAGCGGCAGGACTTCGACACCTGGGCGCAGATGGGCAATAGCGGCTGGAGCTATGACGATGTGCTGCCGCTGTTCCGCCGCATGGAAAGCTACGAGGCCGATGGCGACGACCAATTCCGTGGCCGCGAAGGCCCGCTGCGCGTCACCAACCCCGAACCGCGCGACCCGCTGTACCAGGCGCTGATCGCCGCCGCCGGCCAGGTCGGCATTCCGCACAACCCCGACTACAACGGGGCGACGCAGGAAGGCATCGCGATGAGCCAGGCCACCATCGCCTCGCGCCAGCGCATGAGCACGGCGCAATGCTACCTCACCCCCATTCGCAACCGCCCCAACCTGCACATTGAAACCGAGGCGCTAGGCGAATCCCTGCTGCTGGAGGGCAGCCGCTGCACCGGCGTGCGCTACCGCGTGCGTGGCGAACTGCGCGAGGCCCAGGCCGGACGGGAGGTGGTGGTCAGCGCCGGCAGCATCAACTCGCCGCAGTTGCTGGAACTCTCCGGCATCGGCCAGGCCGAGCGTCTCGCCGGCCTCGGCATCGCCGTGCGCCACAACCTGCCCGGCGTGGGTGAGAACCTGCGCGACCACTACGCACCGCGCACCCGCTGGGCCGTGGGCGCGCGCGGCTACACCTTCAACGACCGTGGCCGCGGCCTGGGCCTGGTGGGCCAGGCGCTGCGCTATGCGCTGCTCGGCCGTGGCATGCTGAGCATGGTGGCGGCGCCGATGCGCGCCTTCGTCCGCTCCCGCGAGGGGTTGGAGGCGCCGGACCTGCTGTTGGGCTGGGTGCCGATGCTGACCGAACCCGGCCCCAAGGGGCCGCGCATCGCCAAGCAAAGTGGCATGACCTGCTATGCCCACCCGATGCGGCCAGAGAGCAAGGGCCACATCCACATCACCTCGGCGGATGCCAGCCGGGCGCCGGCCATCAACTTCAACTTCCTGTCCTCGCCGGTGGATGCCGAACTCACCATCCGCGCCATCCGCATCGCGCGCGCGGTGATGACGGCACCGGCCCTGGCGCATCTCAACATCAGCGAAATCGGCCCCGGCCCAGGCCTGACCAATGATGACGAGATCCTCGACTGGGTAAAGCGCGCCGCCGAGACCACCTACCACCCGGTGGGCACCTGCAAGATGGGCCAGGACCCCATGGCGGTGGTGGATGCGCAACTGCGCGTGCATGGCATCCAGGGGCTGCGCGTGGCCGATGCCTCCATCATGCCGACGCTGACCAGCGGCAACACCAACGCGCCCAGCATCATGATCGGCGAGAAGGTCTCCGACCTGGTGCTGCAGGCGGCCTGAAACGAAAAAGGCCCGGCCCCCGCGAAGGGGCCGGGCCAATTCCTGGTGACGGGTAGCGCTGGACTACGAGTCCAGCACCGCCAGCACCTTCGGCGGGGAAAGCGGCAGGCTGAAGAAGCGCTTGCCCACGGCGTCATGCACCGCATTGGCAATGGCGGCCAGGCCCGGCAGAATCCCCGCCTCGCCCACGCCGCGCACGCCCTGCGGGTGCTTCGGGTTCGGGATTTCCAGCGCCACGGCCTCGATCATCGGCAGGTCCGAGCAGACCGGCATGCGATAGTCGAGGAAGCTGGCGTTATCCATCTTGCCGGTCTTGTCGTAGAGGAACTCCTCCGACAGCGCCCAGCCGATACCCTGCACCACGCCGCCCTGGATCTGCCCTTCGACATAGCTGGGGTGCAGGCTGCGGCCGGCATCCTGGCAGGCGGTGTAGCGAATGACGCGGACGATACCGAGCTGGGTATCAACCTCCACATCCACGATATGCGTGGCGAAGCCCGGGTCGGCACCGACGGTGTTGAGTTGGATGCCAGCCCCGATCGGGCCGCCCATCTCATTCGCCTTCGCCGCCAGTTCCTTCAGGGTCAGCGCCGGGAACTTGCCGGCATTGGCGCCAGCAGGCCGCGCCTCGCCATTCTCCCAATCCACCGCCTCGGGGTCGATCTTCCAGATGCGCGCGGCGCGCTCCTTCAGCTGCCCGATCACCTTCTCGGTGGACTGCGTCACCACCATCGCCGAGGCGAAGGTAACGCGGCTGCCGCCGGTGAGGTTGGAGAAGCCGATGGAGGCCGTGTCACCAATCAGCACCGAGATGCGGCTGTGGTCGATGCCCAACAGCTCCGCGGTGACATTGGCGGTGGAAGCGCGGCTGCCGCCCACATCGGGGTGGCCGGTGGTCACCGTGACGTTGCCGTCCTCGGTGATGTTCACCTGCGCACTGCTCTCGCCGCCGGCATTGTACCAGAAGCCCGAGGCAACGCCGCGGCCACGGCGGATATGCGGCGCGGGCGCCTTGTCCAGCGGGGCCTTGTAGTGCGGGTGCTTCAGCATCGCGTCCGTGGTCTCAACAAAGGTGATGGAGCCGAAGGTGGCGCCATACACGGCCTTGTCGCCGGGGCGGGCGTGGTTCTTGATCCGCACTTCCAGCGGATCAAGGCCGAGCTTCTCGCACAGCTCGTCGATCACCGTCTCCACCGCGAAGGCGCCGAGCGGCGCGCCCGGGGCGCGATAGGCGGCAACCTTCGGGCGGTTGGAGACAACGTCGAAGCCTTCCGACAGCACGTTGGCGATGTTGTACGGCGCGAAGGAGCAGCCCACCGGGCCACGCAGCGGCGAACCTGGCAGGCCACCGGCCTGCAGGTAGTACACGCCATGGGCGGCAACAATGGTGCCGTCCTTCTTCATGCCGATCTTGACGGTGGCCTTCATGCCGGGGGCCGGGCCCGTGGCGCGGAACACCTCGTCACGGCTCATCACCATCTTCACCGGGCGGCCGCTCTTCTTCGAGAGCATCACCGCCACGGGCTCCAGATAGATGATGGTCTTGGCGCCGAAGCCGCCACCAATCTCGGCCGGAATCGCGCGGATGTTGCTCTGCGAGATGCCGGTCAGCAGCGAGGTCATGGCGCGAACCATGAACTGGCCCTGGCTGGAGGACCAGATCGTCACCTTGCCATCGGCCGTGCAACTCACGGTGCAGGCATGCGGCTCAATGTACCCTTGGTGCACCGGGCGCGTGTCGTAGTTGCGCTCAATCACCAGGTCGGCCTGGGCAAAGCCGGCTTCAATGTCGCCAACCTTGTTCACCATGGTGCCGGCGATGTTGGACGGCTTGCCCTCATACTTGATGAAGTCGTGCAGAATCGGCGCATTCGGCGCGATCGCATCGTCAATCTCAATGACGTGCGGCAGAACTTCGTAGTCCACCTCAATCAGCTTGCACGCCTCGGCGGCAATCTCGGCGGTGGTGGCGGCCACGGCGGCCACCGGCTGGCCGTGGAACAGCGCCTTTTCGCGCGCCATCACGTTGCGGCACATCCAGCGCATGTCCTGGATGCCCAGCATCACGGACTTGTCGAGCGGGAAGTTGACGATGTCAGCCGCCGTCACCACCGCCTTCACGCCCGGCAGGGCCTCGGCCTTGGCGGTGTTGATGCTGCGGATCACGGCATGGGCGTGCGGGCTGCGCAGCACCTTGCCCCAGACCATGCCGGGCATCACGTTGTCGGCGGCATAGCCGGCGCGGCCGGTCACCTTGTCCACACCATCCGGGCGAATGGTGCGGGTACCAATCCACTTGTTGTCGATGGCGTTCATCAGGCGGCCCCCCTCATCTCGGCGGCGGTTTCCAGCACCGCACGGACAATCTTGTCGTAGCCCGTGCAGCGGCACAGGTTGCCGGCCAGCCAGAAGCGCACTTCCGTCTCGCTCGGGTCCGGGTTCTTCTCCAGCAGCGCCTTGGCCGCCACCAGCACGCCCGGCGTGCAGATGCCGCATTGCAGCGCCGCCATTTCCAGGAACTTCTGCTGCAGCGGGTGCAGGTGGTCGCCCTGGGCCATGCCCTCGATGGTGGTGATGGAATGGCCCTCGGCCTCCACCGCCAGCATCAGGCAGGAGCACACCAGCCGGCCGTCCAGCGTAATGCTGCAGGCGCCGCAGTCGCCGGTGCCGCAGCCTTCCTTGGCGCCGGTCAGGCCCAGGGTGTCGCGCAGGACATCCAGCATGTTCTGGTCCGGCGAAGCCAGGAACTCGGTCGGCTCACCGTTGATGGTGGTGGTAACGTGTAGCTTGGCCATGGCTCAGGCCCTCCCGGCGCGTTCAGCGGCAATGGCGGCCACGCGCTTCAGCAGCACGCCGGCAACCTTGGTGCGGTACTCAATGGTGCCGCGCTTGTCATTGATGGGATTGCAGGCGGCGCGGCAGGCGGCGGCCGCGGTCTCAAGCGCCGCATCCTCCAGCTTGCTGCCAATCAGCGCCTTGGCCGCGGCTTCCACCAGCAGCACGGTCGGCGCCACGGCACCCAGGCCCACGCGGGCGGCGGTCACCACGCCATTCGCCATGGTCAGGTTCACCGCCAGGCCCACCACGGCAATGTCCATCTCGGTGCGCGGAATCATGCGCAGATAGGCATCGCCCGAACCCTTCGGCCGCGCCGGCAGGGTGAAGCTGACCAGGATTTCGCCCGGCGCCAGCTTGGTGCGGCCCGGACCAGCCGGAAACGCCTCAACCGGCAGTTCGCGGCGGCCATTCGGCCCCTGAATGGTCAGCACCGCACCGGCGGCCACCATGGCGGGCACGCTGTCGGCGGCCGGCGAGCCATGGCACAGGTTGCCGCCCGGCGAGGCGCGACCCTGCACCTGGGTGGACCCGATCAGGTTCACCGCTTCCAGCACGCCCGGCCACACCGTGCCGAAGCTCTCATGCTCGGCCAGCACCGCGCCCGAAACCGCGGCGCCGACGCGAAAGCCGCCATCGGCGGTGCGGGCAATGGTGGTCAGCTCGGCGATCTTCTTGATGTCGATGATCGTGCCCGGCTTGGCCATGCCATTGCGCATCTGCACCAGCAGGTCGGTGCCGCCGGCCAGGATGCGCGCGGCGCCCTGGGCCGCGGCAAAGGCCCCTACGGCCTCATCCAGTGTTTGTGGTGCGAGGTATCGAATATCCGTCATGGTCGTTCCCGTGTTCGCAGCCGGTCCCCGGAGTACCCCGTTGGCTCGGGGCACCGCCTTCAACAGGCGCATAGGTTGCCACAAGGCTACGCTGGCAATCGCGCCCAGAATAGCCCCCTCGTGCAGGCATTCAGCCTACCGCGCCATTCCCTCTCGGCAAAGCGGCCCAGCCGGGCCAGAATGCCGGCAGAACCCCGCCAGAAGGTCAGGAAACCATGCCCGACACCGCCCTACTGCACCGCCCTGACGCAGCGCAGCAGACCGAGCACTTCGATGTCCTCATCGTTGGCGCCGGCATTTCGGGCGTGGGCGCCGCCTACCACCTGACCACGCAATGCCCCGAGAAATCCTATGTGGTGCTGGAAACCGAGGAAACCTTCGGCGGCACCTGGTGGACCCATAAATACCCCGGCATCCGCTCGGATTCGGACCTGCACACCTTCGGCTACCGCTTCAAGCCCTGGATTGGCGCGCCCATCGCCACCGCCGATGAAATCCGCAAATACATGGGCGACGTCATCACCGAGAACGACCTGGGCCGGCATATCCGCTACCAGCACCGCATCAACCACGCGGCCTGGGACAGCCAGACCAAGCTGTGGACGCTGGAAGCCACCAACAAGGTCACTGGCCAGGCGCTGCGCTTCACCTGCAGCTTCCTGTACATGTGTCAGGGCTATTACCGCCACCGCCAGGGCTACATGCCGCAATGGCCCAACATGGAAGCCTTCCAGGGCCGCATCGTGCATTCAGAGGAATGGCCGGAAGACCTGGACTACAGCGGCAAGCGCGTCATCGTCATCGGCTCCGGCGCCACCGCGGCCACCATCATCCCGGCCATGGCCGGCAAGGCGGCGCATGTCACCATGCTGCAGCGCTCCCCCACCTTCTTCCGCACCGGCCGCAACGCCATTGAACTGGCCGAGGAACTGCGCACCCTGGGCGTAGCCGAGGAATGGGTGCACGAGATCACCCGCCGCAAAATCCTGTTCGAGCAGGACAAGTTCACCCGCCGCACCTTCGCCGAACCCGAGAAGGTGAAGGGCGAGTTGCTGGGCGCCGTGCGCAACTACCTGGGGCCCGACTACGACATCGCCACCCACTTCACCCCCAGCTACCGCCCCTGGCGCCAGCGCTTGGCCTTCATCCCCGATGGCGACCTGTTCCAGGGCATTGCCCAGGGCAAGGCCAGCGTGGTCACCGACGAGATCGAGCGCTTCACCGACAAGGGCATCCTGACCAAGTCGGGCCAGGAGCTTGAGGCCGACATCATCGTGGCCGCCACCGGCTTCCACCTGAACGTCCTGGGCGACATCGCCTTTGAGATCGACGGCAAGCCGCTGGCCTTCCACGACACCGTCACCTATCGCGGCATGATGTTCACCGGCATTCCCAACATGGCCTGGGTGTTCGGCTACTTCCGCGCTTCCTGGACCCTGCGTGCCGACCTGGTGGGCGACTTCGTCTGCCGCCTGCTGAAGCATATGGATGCCACCGGCAAGAAGCAGGTGGAAGTGGCGCTGCGCGAGGAAGACCACAACATGCCGATCCTGCCCTGGATCGACCCCGAGAACTTCAACCCGGGCTACCTGATGCGCGGCATGCACCTGCTGCCCAAGCGCGGCGACAAGCCGGAATGGCAGCACAACCAGGACTACTGGGCGGAGAAGGACGAATTCCCCGCCATCCAACTCACCGACGCCGCCTTCAAATACGCCTGAAGGCGGCTGCCGCTGCGCCGTGGGTCAGCCCCG
>CANFIE010000047.1 GCA_947446625.1 Acetobacteraceae bacterium
GTGATGATGCCGGGGATGGATGGGCCGACCGCGACGGCGGCGATCCGCGCCCTGCCCGGCCCGGCGGCACGGCTGCCGATTGTGGCGCTGACCGCCAATGCCATGCAGGGCGACCGCCAGCGCTATCTGGCGGCGGGGATGGATGGCTATGCCAGCAAGCCGATCAAGCGGCCCTTGCTGGCGGCCGAGATGGCGCGGGTGATGGGGCTGGCGGCGCCCGCCATGGTGATGGTGGCGGAAGCGCCAGTGGTGGAGGAAGCCGGGCCGGATTTGAGCGCCGAGTTGGATGATTTGCTGGCCGGGCTGAAGGAGTAACCGCCTTTCAGGTGGGCACACCTGCGGCCAGCAGGGCGGCGGATTGGCGTTCGGCCAGGGCTTCCTCGGAAAAGCCGTCAGCCACTTCCATGAACAGGCGGTGCCAATTCACTTCCGCCCGGCTGCGCAGAAAGACGCTGCCGAGGCCGACCGCGGCGCGGTCCATCAGCGGGAATTCGCGCGGTACCTTGACGCCGCCGGTGCGCTTCAGCCCGGCATGCACCTGCTGGGCGATTTTGCGGCCATAGGCGGGGTCGTCCACTTCCTGGATCGGGCGGACGCGGTCCTGCACCAACGGTTCGTAGAGGAAGCGCGCCCAGAGGCCGAGCACTTCCATCGTCTCGCGCGAGAGGTTCTGGAAGCCCCAGATGCGATAGGCCTCGGCGGCCTTTTCCTCGTCGTTGTCGCGCACCGCTTCGTACAGCAGGATGACGCCGCGCGGGAAAGCCGGGCGGAAGACGCGGATGGTGCCGAAGTCCAGCAGGTTGATGCCGGTGCGGTCTGGGCGGACCTGGTAGTTGCCCAGGTGCGGGTCGCCGTGGATGACGCCGTAGCGGTAGAAGGGCAGGTACCAGGCGCGGAACAGGGCGCGGGCGTAGTCGTTGCGCTCCTCCAGCGGCGGGTCCTCGGCCAGCCGGGCGGCCATGGCGCGGCCTTCCAGCCAGGTCATGGTCAGCAGGCGCTTGGTGCAATAGCCGGGGATGGGCGTGGGCACGCTGACATCCGGCGTTTCGGCCAGCATGGCGGCATAGAGGCGCTGCTGCGCGGCCTCGCGTTCGTAGTCCAGTTCCTCACGCAGGCGGTCGGCCAACTCGCCGTACACTTCGTTGTGGTCCAGCGTGCTGTCCATGCGCTGGTACAGGCCCATGGCCAGCTTGAGTTGCTTGAGGTCGGCTTCCACCACCGAATGCATGTCGGGGTATTGCAGCTTGCAGGCCACCAGCGTGCCGTCGGGCAGCCGGGCCTTGTGCACCTGGCCGAGTGAGGCGGCGGCGGCAGCTTCCTGGCCGAATTCGGCGAAGCGCGACTGCCAGGCCGGGCCGAGTTCGCCCTGCATGCGGCGGCGCACGAAGGCCCAGCCCATGGGCGGGGCATTGGCTTGCAGGGTGGCGAGTTGCTCGGCGTATTCCTCCGGCAGGGCATCCGGCACGGTGGAGAGGAATTGCGCCACCTTCATCAGCGGGCCCTTCAGCCCGCCGAGAATGGCCTTCAGGTCGTCGGCATGCGCGGCCTTGTTGGTTTTCAGGCCAAGGAAGCGTTCCCCGGCCACCCGCGCCGCAATGCCGCCCACCGCGCCCGAGGTGCGGGCCATGCGGCGCATTTCACCAAAGAAGGTGCTCTTGCCGTTGTCACTCACTCACTGGCCTCGATTTCGTCAATGAAGCCGCTGATGACATCCAGCCCCTTTTGCCAGAAGGCCGGGTTGGAAGCGTCCAGCCCGAAGGGGGCCAGGAGTTCCTTGTGGCGCAGCGTGCCGCCAGCCTTCAGCAGGTCGAGGTATTTCTGCTCGAAGCCGGGGATGCCGCCTTCCTGGAAGACGCCGTAGAGCGCGTTCACCAGGCAGTCGCCAAAGGCATAGGCGTAGACATAGAAGGGCGTGTGCACGAAGTGCGGGATATAGGCCCAGTACACGCTGTAGTCGGGTGTGAAGTCGAAGGCCGGGCCGAGTGATTCGGTCTGCACCTGCATCCAGAGTTCGCCGATGCGGTCGGCGGCGATCTCGCCCTTGCGGCGTTCGTCGTGCAGCAGCGTCTCGAACCGGTAGAAGGCGATTTGCCGCACCACCGTGTTCAACATGTCCTCCACCTTGCCGGCCAGCAGCAGGCGGCGGCGCTTGGGGTCCTTCTCCGCGTCCAGCAGGCCACGGAAGGTCAGCATCTCGCCAAAGACGCTGGCGGTTTCGGCCAGGGTCAGCGGGGTGCCGGAGAGCAGGTAGCCTTGCTCGGCGGCCAGCACCTGGTGCACGCCATGGCCGAGTTCATGCGCCAGGGTCATCACGTCCCGCGCCTTGCCGTGGTAGTTCAGCAGCAAATACGGGTGCGCCGAAGGCACGGTAGGGTGGGCGAAGGCGCCGCTGGCCTTGCCGGGGCGCAGGCCGGCATCGATCCAGGGGCTATCAAAAAAGCGTTTGCCGACCTCGGCCAGTTGCGGGCTGAAGCTGGCATAGCTGGTGAGCACCTGGTTGACCGCATCGGGCCAGGGGATGGTCTTGTCATCCTCGTTCGGCAGGGGCGCGTTGCGGTCCCAGTGCTGCAGCTTTTCCAGGCCGAGCCACTTGGCCTTAAGCGCGTAGTAGCGGTGGCTGAGGCGGGGGAAGCTGGCGACCACGGCGGAGACGAGGGCATCGACAACCGTGTCCTCCACCATGTTGGAGCGATTGCGGTAGCTGCCGGGGCGCGGGTAGTGGCGCCAGCCGTCGATGATCTCCTTGTCCTTCGCCAGGGTATTGGTGATGAGGCTGAACAGCCGGCTGCGGCTGGCGAAAGCTTCCGAGACACCAGCGGCGGCGGCGGCGCGCTTGCTGCGGTCGCGGTCCGAGAGCTGGTTCAGCGCGGCGGAGACGGTGAGATCCTCGCCCGCAACCGGCACGGTCATGCCGGCTATGGTTTCGTCGAACAGGCGGTTCCAGGCGCTGCGGCCGGTGACTTCCTTTTCGTGCAGCAGCTTTTCCAGTTCATCGGAAAGCTGGTGCGGGCGGAACACGCGCAGGTCGCGCAGCCAGGGGCGCCAGCGGGTGAGGGCCTGGGCGCTGAACTTCTTCTCCAGCACCGCGTCATCCAGCCGGTTGAGTTCCAGCGTGAAGAACAGCAGGTCGGAGGAGATGGTGGTCACGCGCTCCTGCAGGGTTTGGTAGAAGCGGCCGTTTTCCGGGTTCAGCGCGTCTCCGGCGAAGAGCAGCGAGCCGAAGCTCATGGCGCGGCCGAGGACTTCCTCGATGCGCTCATAGCTGGCGATGGCCTCGGCCAGGGTCTCACCGGAGGCCTTGGCCAGTGTGCCGGCGTATTTGGCCTGGAAGGCGCGGGCATCGGCGGCGGCCTGGTCGAGCGACTCGGCGAGGGCGGGGTCCTCGGTGCCGGCGTAGAGGTCCGACAGGTCCCAGGCGGGCAGGCCGGGGGCGCCTTCGGTGGCGGAATCAAGCGGGGCGCGCGGGGGAGGCGCGGATTCCACCCCGGCAGCGCCTTGCGCTGCCGCCAGGGTAGGGTACGGAACGGGTTCGATGCGGGTCACGCCCTGCATATAAGCCATGGACGGCCCGGGCCAAGCGGGCGCCGCATAATCGAGTGCCCCGGGGGGAGGAAAACCGCCAATGAGCCAGCCAAACGCCACCGGCCAGGGAAATGCCGCCTGGACCAGCCTGCCCGGCATGATGCTGGACCTGGCCCGGCGCCACCCGCGCAAGCCCATGCTGCGCTATTGGCGCGAGGGGGCCTGGCAGAGCATGAGTTGGGGTGAGTTTGCCCTGGCGGTGGCCGCGGTGGCGGCGTTTCTGCGCACCCAGGGCATCATGCCCGGCGACCGGGTGCTGCTGGTGAGCGAAAACCGGCCGGAATTCCTGGTGGCCGATACGGCGATCATGGCGATTGGCGCGGTGAGCGTGCCGACCTACACCACCAATACCGTGCCGGACCACGCGCATATTCTGCGCGACAGCGGCGCCCGCGTGGCCATTGTGGCGCATGACGCCCTGGCCAGCGCCGTGGCGGTGGCGGCGCAGCAGGTGGCGGGGCTGGACCTGCTGGTGCAGATGGACCCCACCCCGGCCAATCCGGCGGCGCCGCGCCTGCCGGGGGTTTCGGCCGAGGAGCGCGCCCGGGCCATGAACGCCCTGGCCGGGCGCTTTGCCACCTGGGCCGATGCCATGGCCACCCGCGCCGACCTGCCGATGCTGGTGGCCGAGGTGGAGGCGATTCCGGCCGGGCGGCTGGCCTGCCTGATTTATACCTCGGGCACCGGGGGGCTGCCGCGCGGGGTGATGCTGCCGCACCGGGCCATGCTGGCCAATCGCGACGGCGTGGCCGAGGTGTTGAAGCCGCTGAAATTGCAGGGAGAGTGCTACCTTTCCTTCCTGCCGATGAGCCATGCCTACGAGCATACCGTGGGCTTCCTGTTCCCCTCGGAGGGGATTGAGGTGGTGTATTCCCGCGGGGCGGACCGGGTGGCGCAGGAATTCCAGGATATCCGCCCGGCCATCATCACCGCCGTGCCGCGGCTGTTTGAGCTGCTGCGGGCGCGGATGCTGACGCAGCGGGGGCAAAGCTCGGCCTTCAAGCAGCGGCTGTTCGACCAGGCGCTGGCGCTGGGGCTGAAGCGGCTGCGCGGCGAGCGGCTGGGGCTGCTGGAGCGGTTGCAGGATGCGGTGCTGGAACGCCTGGTGCGCGGCAAGGTGCGGGCGCGGTTCGGCGGGCGGCTGGTGGCCATGGTGAGCGGTGGGGCGCGGCTGGACCCGGATTTGGGCGGATTTTTCCTGGCGCTGGGGGTGCCGGTGTTGCAGGGCTATGGCCAGACCGAGGCCGGGCCGGTGATCAGCGTGAACCTGCCCTGGGACAACCGGCATGAGACGGTGGGGCCGCCCTTGCAGGGGGTGGAGGCCCGATTTGCCGCCGATGGCGAGTTGCTGGTGCGCGGCGAGCTGGTGATGGATGGCTACTGGAACAGCCCGGACGCCACCGCCCAGGCGCTGAAGCCCGCCGCCGATACCCCGGACGACCCGCAGCCCTGGCTGCATACCGGCGATGTTGGGATGTTCGAGGCCGGGTATATCCGCATTACCGACCGCAAGCGCGACTTCATCAAGACGCTGGGCGGCGACATGGTGAGCCCGGCCAAGCTGGAAATGCTGCTGATGGCCGAGCCGGAGATTGCCCAGGCGGTGGTGGCCGGCGAGGGCCAGCCCGGCATTGTGGCACTGGTGGTGGCCGCCGAGGGGCTGACCGAGGCCGCCGGGGCGGCGGTGGACCGGGTGAACCGCAAGCTGGGCGGGGCCGAGCGGATACGGCGGTGGAGGCTCTCGGAGCCGTTTACCGTGGAGGATGGGCTGCTGACGCCGACCATGAAGATCAAGCGGCGGGAAGTGCTGCGGCGGTTTGAGGGCGAGATTTCAGCGCTGCATCGGTAGGGCGAATTACCGCAGCTTCAGCCAGGGGGCGCCGCCGGGGGCCGGGGCCAGGATGGGCAGGCTGCGCCACAAGGCCTCGGGCACCGCGAAATGCGCCATGGGGCCGTGCGGTTCATAGACCACGCTGGCCAGGTTCAGCCCGCCGGCGGCCACGGCCTGTTGCAGGGTGCGGTTGTCCAGCGGGGCGTAGAGGCTCCGGTTGGCGCAGGCCTTCAGGTAGCGCAGCACATCCTGGGTGGCGGCTGGCAGGGCGGCCAGGGCAAGGCCGGTGGTGGCGGCGGGCGCCGGCGGCGTGCCGGTGCGGTGGCGGCGAATGTCGCGGACCGCAACCGCGAGCAGGGTGCAGAAGCCGGCCAGCACGGCGCCCACCGCCGCATGGGCCGGGGATGGCACGATGGCGCTGAGGGGGGGTAGGCCAATCATCGGGGGGACTCTTTTCGCGGGCTTCGCCGGCACCCTATAGCCGGTTTGCGCCGGAAATGCGCGGGTATGGCGCGGGCGGCGGGCCTGGGTTCATGGGATGAAAATGGCTTGCTCGTTGCAATGCAACATGGTTTCCATAGCCTATGCCGCGCATCCATGTGCTGGGCGCTTCCGGCAGCGGCACTTCCACCCTGGGCAAGGCGGTGGCTGCCCGGCTGGGATGCCCACAATTCGATACTGACGACTTTCTTTGGATGCGGGATGACCCGCCGTACCAACGCGTGCGCCCGATGCCGGAGCGATTGCAGCGCTTGCAGACGGCGCTGGTGCGCAGCCGGTCCTGGGTGGTTTCGGGCGCGTTGACCGGCTGGGGCAATGCGCTGGTGCCCCGGCTGGATTTGGTGGTGTTTCTGCACCTGGACCCGGCGCTGCGGCTGGAACGGCTGCGGGCGCGTGAGGCGGCGCGCTGGGGCCGGCGGATTCTGCCCGGCGGCGACATGGCCGAGCAGCAGCGCGTATTCATGGAATGGGCCGAGGCCTACGACACCGCGCCGCCCGACCAGCGCAGCCTGGCGCTGCATGAGGCCTGGCTGACCACCCTGCCCTGCCCGGTGCTGCGGCTGGATGGCGCGGCGCCGACCGCGACGCAGGCGGCCGCCGTGCTGGCTCAGCTGGCTGGCTGAGTACGGAGCCAGGCTTCCAGTTCGGGTCGGTGGAACATGCCCAGCACGCCACGGGTGGTGCCGTTGCGGGCCACCAGGTCGGTGCGGGGCAGTTCGCCCTGCCATTGCGGGTCCACCTCAAACCGCAGCCGGGCGGCAAAGCGGTCGGCGAACATCAGATTGCGCAGCCGGGCCACGCCCATGCGCTCCAGCATGCGCTTCACCTGCGGCTCGGCCTCGGGAGGGTCGGTGTTGACCAGCACCAGGCGCATGCCGGGGTTGGCGCGGGCCAGCCGGGCCCAGCCGGGCAGTTCCGCCAGGCAGGGGGCGCAGGACAGCGCCCAGAAATGCACCACCAGCGGGGCGCCGGCGGCCTCGGCCTTCAGCGCGGCGAAGCTGCCGCGGTTGAAGGGTTCCAGTTCGGCGGCGCCGGCCGGGGCGGCCAGCAGCAGCAAAGCGAGGAGCAGGCGCTTCATGAGCCGCTGCCCAGCGGCACGGGCATGAAGCGCCAGCCTTCGGCGCGGGTTTGCCAGGAGAGATAGGCCGCGCCGGCATGGCTGGTGAGCTGCGGCTGGTCGGCGGCATCGGTGGTGGCGGCGAGTTCGCGCGGGGCGGTCCAGTGGGCGCCGCCATCGGTGGAGGTTTCCGCCAGCACGCGGGTCTTTTCGCCGTCGAATTCCTGCCAGATCAGCAGCAGCTTTTCGCCCAGCGCCAGCAATTGCGGGTGGCCGGGCTGCTGGGCCGGGTTGCCCAGGCGGCGCGGGGCGGAGAAGCGCTGCCCGGCATTGCTGCTATTGGCGTAGAACAGGCCCTGGCGGTCGCCGCCGCCGCTGTACCAGGCGCTGTGCCAGCGGCCGGCGCCATCCACCGCCATTGCCGGGCCGTGATGCGGGCAGGCGTCGATGGCCCAGTTGTCCTCGGCAATGCGGTGCAGGGCTTCCAGCGAGCCGTCGCGGCGCAGGCGGGCGGCGGCGTGGTCGCGGAAGTTGCGGCCGAACAGTTGGCGCCAGGCCAGCACCGGGCGGGCCTCGGCGTCGAAGCCCAGGCCGATGCGGCAGCATTCGCAGGAATTGTCCTGGCTCAGGCGGGACTGGGTGAAGGTGAGGCCGCCATTGTCGCTGTAGGCCACCGCCAGCCCGGCGGTGTAGCCGCGATTGCCGGCGGCGCGTTCGGTGGGCGCGCGGCGCTTGTCGAGCCAGACCGCCCAGATGCGGCCGTCCGGCGCTTCGGCGAAGTTTTCAAAGCGTTGGCTGGTGGGGGTTTCCTCCACCACCATGCGCTGTGGGGCCGAGAATGTGCGGCCATCATCGGTGGAATGGGCCAGCAGCTGGGTGCCGTTGTAGGCGCGGTCTCGGCGCACGGTCCAGGCCAGCAGCAGGTGGCCGGCGCGGGTGGCGATGACCTTGGGGCGGGCCTCGCCATTGTCATCCACCGCAGCAGCTTCCCGCGAGACCTGGACGGGGGGGATGGTGCTGCGGCCGAGGTTGTCGGAGCGGGTCAGCATCACCCGCCCGCCCGCCGAATAGGCCAGCCAGAGCCGGCCGGCGCGGTCAAACGCCGGGGTGGTGGCGGTGGCGCAGGCCAGCGCCAGGCTGGCGCATTCCGGCGCTGCCGGGCGGTGCCCGGCATGCTGCGCCGAGGCTGGGCCGCCCAGGGCCAAGGCCAGGGGCGGAGCCAGCAGCAGCGCGGCGGCAAGCAGGTGATGCAGTTTCATGGTGCGCTCTCCTGGCTCAGAAGCTGACCGAGATGCCGCCGTAGAGGTTCAGCGGCATGCCGGGCGCGTATTGGGGCGTGGTGCCGCTGAGCGAGGCGTTGGTGGCCCAGCGGGTGTTCAGCGCGTTCATGATGCGGCCGAAGACGCGGACGCCGGGCATGATCTGCGTTTCGGCGCGGATATTCACCAGGTCATGCCCGTTATACTGGGCGGTGTTGCCGTCGTTCAGCCAGTAGCTGCCCACCTTCTGCCATTCGATGCTGGCGGTGGTGTTGGGCAGCCAGGCCGGGCTGTAGCTGAGCACCGCGCTGGCGGTGACATGCGGGGCCGCGGCCATGGTCTTGCCCGAGAGGTTCTGGCTGCTGCTGTTCACCCAGGTGACGTAGGTGTGGTTGGCATAGCCCACCGCACCCGAGAGCCGGAGCTGGCTGGTGAGGGCGTAGGCCGCGGCGGCTTCCAGCCCGATATGCCGGGTGACGCCGTTGTTGGTTTGCGTCGGCAGCGTGCCGTTGGCGGTGAAGCCCAGAATGTCGTTGTGCTTGGTGGTGTGGTAGGCGACCGCCTCCCAGGTGAAGGGGCCGGGGTAGATGCTGCGGAAGCCACCCTCGATGGTGTTGGCGGTGATGGCGCGCAGATGCACCGTGTCGAGATTCGCGCCCTGGCGGAACAGCTGGCTGGCTTCCGGCGTGCGGAAGCTTTGCTTGTAGCTGAGGAAACCGGCCAGGTCGGGCGCGAATTCCCAGGTGCCGCCCAGGCTGGGGCTGGCGTGCTGGTAGTTGCGGGTGGTGTTGCCGGGCCGGAAGAAGGTGGCCGAGTTGCCAGTGAGGCCGGAGGCGAAGGAGCCACTGCCGAGGTTGTTGTGGTAGTCGAAGGACATGGCGTCGAACCGCAGCCCGGCGACGAGGCGCAGCCGCTCGACCGGCGAGGTTTGCACCTGGAGGTAGGGCGAGACCTGCTTGTAGGTCACGTCGAAATCATACAGCCGGCGGCCATTGGTGTAGGCGTAGTTCAGCGGCGGCACGCTGCTGGTGCGGCTGACATTCAACCGGTCCTCGACATAGCTGCCGGGGGAAAGGTCGAGGTCAACGCCGGCGATGAGGCGGGTGCGCCAGAAGTCGAGGTCGTGCCGGTAGCGCAGCAGGGCGCCGACCGAGTTGTATTGCTGCACGAAGCGCACGGGGTCGTTGTTCAACTGGTAGCTGGGCAGCAGGTCCATCCGGTTGGAGCGGATGAAGGGGGTGATGGTCAGCAGGCCATGCTCGAAGCTGCGTTCCCACGACATGGTGGCGAACAGCGCTTCCACCTTGCGGTAGGCGAAGGGCGTGTTGTTCTGGCGCGGGTTGCGGATGAAATCCTGCCCGTTGACGTAGCTGTTGGCGCCCATCTGCTGGTCGATGTTGTTCAGGCTGAGCGTGGTGCGGAGAATGCTGTCGCCGGCCAACTCGATATCCGAGCGCAGGTTGACCGCCTGGCGGTCATAGGCGGTGCGGCTGCGCCAGCCATCGGTGTGGGTGATGTTGACATCACCGCGCAGGCCGAAGGCGCCATAGGTGTTGCTGGCGCTGGCCAGGGCGCGAACCCAGTTGTGGCTGCCATACTCAACCTCGGCCATGGCATAGGGGCCGGTGGTGGGGGCGGGGGTGAGGACGTTGATGACGCCGCCAATGGCGTCGTTCCCCTGCAACGCCGTGCCGGGGCCGCGCGTCACCTCGATGCCGCCGGCCTGGGGCAGGTTCATCAGGTACAGGGCGTTGTGGTTGAAGAAGCCGGCGGCCTGCACCGGCACGTTGTCCTGCAGGTACAGGTACAGCGGGCTGGTGCCGATGGGGTTGCGGATGCCGACCAGCGAGCCTTCGCCATTGGTTTGCTGCACCGTGACGCCGGGCAGCCGGTTCAGCAGTTCCGAGGGGTGGGCGGGGCGGACCTCGCGGATGGTTTCCGGCCGGATGGCGCTGATGGCGCTGGGCGTTTCGGCGCGGGGCTCGGCTTCACGCGTGCCGGTGACCACGGTTTCCGGCAGGGCAACCTGCGGGGCGGCGGGTTGCGCCAGGGCCAGGGTGGGGGCGAGCAAAGGGAATAGCAGCAGGGCGGCACGGCGGCCGCGCATGGGAATGCGGAACATGGGAATCCTGGAATCTGAATAGGATAAGGCCAGGCATGCCGAAGCATGCCCGGGCGAAGCCGGGTTCAGGCCAGGAAGGGAGGTCCTCGGGCGCCGGGTGGGCGGGATTCCGCCGGCAAAGCGGCCACGACGGGCGGGCCGCGTGGGGTGGCCAGGGTGTAGGCAACCGGGCGGGGCAGCACCACCGGAACACTGGGCAATACGGCCAGGGCCTGGCCAGCGAAGACCATGCAGAGCGGGCAGGTGCCCTTGCCGGGGGATTGCTGGCCCTGATCGTCCTGCTGCTGCTGCGGCGCGCCGCCGGGGGCGTGGCACAGCGCGGCGGCGAACATGTCGGCCGGCGGCATGGCGCGCAGCGCCAGGGTGGGAATGGTGACGTTGAACAGCAGGGCAAGCAGGGCCACCCAGGCGACGCGGCGCCTGGCCAATCCGCCCAGCGCTGCCGGTGCCGTTGCCATGGTGGCAATGGCTATCACGGTCGGGGCGCAGGTTCTAGGGTAGCCAGACTGACCTTTTGGAGTGCCACCATGTTGGCCAAGCATCTGGCCCCGGCGATGACGCGCCTGGGCATTCACTATGGCTGGGTGATGGTGGTGCTGACCTTTGTGGTCACGCTGGCCTCGGCCGGGGCGCTGGGGATTTTGGGCGCGCTGCTGCTGCCGGTGCAGCGGGATTTGGGCTGGGCGACGGCCGATATCTCAGGCGCGCTGGCGCTGCGGCTGCTGCTGTACGGGCTGATGGCGCCGTTTGCCGCCGCGCTGCTGGCCCGGTTTGGGCTGCGGCGCATTGTGGGCCTGGGCATGGCGCTGGGCATTGGCGGCTGCCTGGCTTCCATGGTGATGACCGAGGTGTGGCAGCTTTGGGCCAGTTGGGGCGTGATGGTGGGCCTGGGCACCGGCATGACGGCGCTGGTGCTGGGCGCCACCGTGGCCAACAGGTGGTTTGTGGCCCGGCGCGGGCTGGTGGTGGGGATTTTGACCGCCGCCGGGGCTTCCGGGCAGATCATCTTCCTGCCGCTGGCTTCCTGGCTGGCGCAGCATGAGGGCTGGCGCTTCGCCCTGGTGCCGGGGCTGGTGATTTGCGCCCTGGCCGGGCTGCTGATGGTGCTGTTCGGCAGCAACCACCCCTCGGAGCTGGGCATGCCGGCCTATGGCGAGACGGTGCCGGCCGCGCCGCTGCCGCCGCCGGCGCCCAACCCGGTGGCCAATGCCTTCAACACGCTGGGGCAGGCTTCCGGCAGCGGGGCATTCTGGGTGCTGTTCATCACCTTCATGATCTGCGGGCTTTCCACCGCCGGCCTGGTGCAGACCCATTTCATTCCGCTGTGTGCCGATTTCGGCATGGCCGAGGTGGAGGCCGCCGGGGTGCTGGCGATGATGGGCGGCTTCAACTTTGTGGGCACCATCGCGTCTGGCTGGCTGTCTGACCGGTACGACTGCCGCAAGCTGCTGTTCTGGTATTACGGGCTGCGCGGGCTTTCGCTGCTGTTCCTGCCGATGAGCGATTTTTCGCTCTATGGGCTGTCGATCTTCGCGGTGTTCTACGGGCTGGACTGGATCGCCACCGTGCCGCCCACGGTAAAGCTGGCGGCGCAGGTCTTCGGGCGCGAAAAGGCACCGCTGGTGTTTGGCTGGGTGTTCGTTGGGCACCAGGTGGGTTCGGCCGTGGCGGCGCTGGGCGGCGGCATGAGCCGCGATGCGCTGGCCAGCTACCTGCCGGCCTTCTACACCGCCGGCGCCGCCTGCCTGGTGGCGGCGGTGCTGGTGATGTGCCTGGCGCGCCGGCCGAGCGAAGTGGCGGCCTGAAGGGGGCGGGCCGCTAGAGCAATATCCATTCTGACGGAAGCATCAGAATGGATTTCTTGCTCTAGTTTCAGATAGTTATAGAGCACAAAATGTGCCCGACAGGGCGCATGGTGCTCTAACGCGGCCCACCCCTGGCTACATGCCCAGGGCGCGGCGGTAGAGGTCGAGCAGGGTTTCCTGCTCCTCCACCTCGGCGGGTTCCTTGCGGCGGATGGAGATGATCTGGCGGATCACCTTCACGTCGAAGCCGGCGGACTTGCCTTCGGCGTAGATGTCCTTGATGTCGTTGGACAACGCCTTTTTCTCTTCTTCCAGCCGCTCGATCCGCTCGATGATCGAGCGCAGCCGGTCAACCGCAATGCCCCCAACCTCGGGGTCTGCCGCCTGCCGTTCTCGGCTGGCCTTGGCGTGGTCTTCGTCCTCATCCATCAAGCGGGTTCCCCGGAAGTAAGGCCGGGGGGTCTAACCCAACCGGCGGCGGCGTCAACCGTGCTGCTTGATGGCCTGGGCGAAGGCGGCCTGCTGCTCGGCGCTGGCGGGCTTCTGGTGCAGGGCCTGCCACTCCTTGTAGGGCATGCCGTACACAATCTCCCGCGCATCGGGGTCGGCGATGGTCAGGCCCTGCTCGGCGGCACCTTCGCGGTACCAGCGGCTGAGGCAGTTCCGGCAGAAGCCGGCCAGGTTCATCATGTCGATATTCTGCACATCGGACCGGGTGCGCAGGTGTTCCACCAGCTTGCGGAAGGCGGCGGCTTCCAGCTTTTCGCGCGTGGCGGCATCAAGTTCGGGGGTGGGCATGTGGTGTCCTCCTGCTGCGGCGTAACATGGCCATAAAGCGGCTGGGTTTCCAGCCCGGGGGCGGCGGTTCAGGCTGGGCCGGTGGCCTGCTGGCGGGTGTCGGCGCGCACCAGGCCGTCCACCAATTCGATCACGCGGTCGCAGCGGGCGGCCAGCCGAGGGTCATGCGTGACCACTAAAAACGTGGTGCCGCGCTGGCGGTTCATGTGGCGCAGCAGGTCGAAGACGCTGTCGGCGGCGGCGGTATCCAGGTTGCCGGTGGGTTCGTCGGCCAGCACCAGCACCGGGTCCATGGCCAGGGCGCGGGCAATGGCCACGCGCTGGGCCTGGCCGCCCGAGAGGTTGTTGACCCGGGCATCGGCCCAGCGTTCCAGCCCCACCTTGGCCAGCAGGGCGGCGGCGGCCTGGCGCATGGTGGCGTCGGGCCAATTGCTGGCCAGCAGGCGCGGCATCATCACGTTTTCCAGCGCGGTGAAGGCGCCGATGAGGTTGTGCGCCTGGAACACGAAGCCGATGCGGCGGCCACGCAATTCGGTGAGTGCTGCGTCGCTGAGGCCGGCGGTGGGGTCACCGCCGATGCTGAGTTGGCCGGCGCTTTGGCGGTCCAGCAGGCCGATGATGTTGAGCAGCGTGCTTTTGCCGGAACCGGAAGGGCCGATCAGCGCGCAGAACTCGCCCTGCTGCAAGGTGAGGTCGATGCCGTGCAGGATTTCCACCGCGTTGGGCGAGCCGGCATTGAAGCTTTTGCGGATGCCGGTGAGGCGAAGGGCTTCGGCGGGGGCGGGTGGTTCAGCCACGAATGGCCACCGCGGGGTCCAGCCGGGCGGCCTGCATGGCCGGAGCCATGGCGGCCAGCACGCCGACCAGCGTGGCCAGCGCAATGGTGCCCAGCAGCAGGGTGGGGCTGAGCATGAAGGGGAACATCTCACTGCCATCGGGCAGGCGGGCCAGCTTGTTCCACAGCAGCAGGATGGCGCCGCCCAACATGCTGCCGAGGATGGCGCCGAGCAGCCCCATGGCGCCGCCCTGGATGAGAAAGACGCGCAGCACCTGGCCGCGCCGGGCGCCCATGGCGCGGAGGATGCCGATTTCGCGCGCGCGCTGCACCACCGAGACAACGAGCACGCTGGCCACGCCAAAGGCCGCCGAGAGGCCGACGGAAATCCGGATCAACAGGTTGGAGAGGTTCTGCGCCTGCACGGCGATGAAGAACTGCTTGTTGGTGAAGATCCAGCTGTCGGCCCGCACGCCGAAGCGGGGGGCGATGAGCTGCGCCGTAGTCTCGGCGGCGAAGGGGTCGGTGAGGCCGATTTCCAGGCTGGTGACGCCGCCGGGCAGGCCGAGCAGGCTTTGCCCGGTGCGCAGCGCCACGAAGGTGGTGCGCAGGTTCACGCCCTTGCTGCCAAGGTCGAAGATGCCGGTGATGGTGAGCGGGCGCGGGGTGCGGTCCCCCGTGCCGGCGATGATGCTGATCTTGTCCGCCACCGCCACGCCAAGCTGCTGGGCGAGGTCAACGCCGATGAGGATGTCGTCGCTGCGCAGGCGCATCTGGCCGCGCACAATGTAGTCCGGCA
>CANFIE010000048.1 GCA_947446625.1 Acetobacteraceae bacterium
CCAGAAGCTGTTTGAGATTCTCAGCGCCAACAACCAGGGCTGGGCCGGCAAGGCGCCGGTGCTGCTGCTGGCCGTGGCCCGCGTGACCGCGCCCACCGATGGCAGCCCGAACAAGTATGGCTGGTACGACACCGGCGCCGCCGTGGCCAACATGGCCGCCCAGGCCGGCCCGCTGGGCTTGCAGGTGCACAGCATGGCTGGCTTCGACCACGCCAAGGCGCGTGAGGTGTTCAGCATTCCCGAGGGCTATGACCCGGTGTGCGCCCTGGCCATTGGCCACCCCGGCCCGGCCGACGCCCTGCCCGAAGCGCTGAAGGCGCGTGAAACCGGCCCGCGGGTGCGGCGCAAGGTGGAGGAGTTCACCTTCTTCGGCGGGTGGCAGGGCTGATGGACGCGGAAACCGCCGACCGGATTGCCATTCGCGCCCTGGTGGAGAACTGGGCGGTGTGGCGCGACGCCGGCCATTGGGACCGCTTTGCCACCTGCTGGCACGAGGATGGCTACATGTGCGCCACCTGGTGCCAGGCACCGTGGCAGGAGTTCATCAAGGCTTCGATTGCTGGCTGGGAGAAGGGGGTTTCCATCCTCCACTTCCTCGGCGGGCATAGCGCCGACGTGAACGGCACGCGGGCGATCAGCCAGACCAAGATGACCATCAGCCAGCGTGCCGAAGTGCACGGGGTACTGGTGGATGTGGTCTGCACCGGGCGGTTCTACGACTTTCTGGAGAAGCGCAACGGCGAATGGGGCGTGGTGGTGCGCCAGCCGATCTATGAGAAGGATCGGATGGACCCGGTGAGCCCGAGCGCCACGCTGGCGCTGGACCCGGCGCTGCTGGCGAAGTTCCCGGAGGGCTATCGGCACCTGGCTTATCTGCAAACGCAGATTGGCTATGAGGTGAAGACCGACATGCCGGGGCTGAAGGGCGAGGAGGTGCAGGCACTGTATGTGCGCGGCGCCACCTGGCTGCGCGGCGGGCCGCATGGGCGCGTTTAGGCGGGCATGAAACAGAAAGGGCGCCACCCTTGCGGGTGACGCCCCTTTTTGCCGGGATCAGGCGAGCATTAGCACTCGGTGGTCTCGGCCGGCGCCGGGGCGGCGGCGGCAGCAGCGGCGGCGGCCTTCTTCGCGGCGCGGGTGGCAGCGGCCTTCTTCGCGGCTTCCGAGCGCGCGGAGGGGGCAGCGGCCTTCACCGGCTTGGCGGCAACCTTCTTCGGCGCGGCCTTCTTCGCGGCCGGCTTCTTGGCCACGGCCTTCTTGGCAACGGCCTTCTTCGCAGGCGCCTTCTTGGCGGCGGCCTTCTTCGGCGCGGCCTTCTTCGCGGCCGGCTTCTTGGCTACGGCCTTCTTCGGCGCGGCCTTCTTCGCGGCGGGCTTCTTGGCCACGGCCTTCTTCGGCGCGGCCTTCTTCGCGGCCGGCTTCTTGGCGGCGGCCTTCTTCGGCGCGGCCTTCTTCGCGGCTACCTTCTTCGGCGCGGCCTTCTTGGCGGCGGGCTTCTTCGCGGGGGCGGCCTTCTTCGGCGCGGCCTTCTTCGCAGCCGGCTTCTTGGCGGCGGCCTTCTTCGGCGCGGCCTTCTTCGCAGCTGGCTTCTTGGCGGCGGCCTTCTTCGGCGCGGCCTTCTTCGCGGCCGGCTTCTTCGCCGTGCGACGGGCGGCGGCCATGGCCATCGGCTGGGCGCGCAGAGCCTCGGGGGCTTCGGTTGTCTCGATCTCGTCAGTCATTCGGAATCTCCTTGCCATTGCTGCAGGGTGGGTCAGCCGGGTTGGGCGTGCGAAGGCGATACGGCGCGGATCCCGAAGCACGCGGTGCCGCACTGTTCGCTGTCCTGGTGCGAACCGAAAGCGGCAATGGCCAGCGCGCGGCGTGTTGCCGTGTGCTGCCGTTTCCCAGCTTCCGCGCATCCGGGCATCATAGGCATGCCGGTGTGCGACGGCGGGTGTTGGACTTGAGTGCCAACGTCATCCCTCCGTGTTTGCGGTCCATGGACCGTCCTTCCCTGCTGCGGCACTGGTTGACTGCTGCGTCGATTTGCTGAGGTAGCGAATCGCCGCGACAAACTTTGTGCGCGCGAATCACGCTATCTGCACGCACGCATATGCTGTCAACAAATTCCGACTTCACGCGCACGAATTTTCTGCGTGATGCGTGTGGCACCACCCATCGCACAGCCGATGCGGCGAGAATGCGGCGCGATGGTGGCGACGCGCGGGAGAATTGAAAACGGCCGCCGGATTTCTCCGACGGCCGTCTGCGTGTGGTGTTTGATTAACGCTTGTTCATCACGCGATGCGTGAGCGCGATGTGGTTAGCGTTGATCCATCGCGCCGGAGGCGCGTCAGCATGAGTCCATCGCGATGGAGGCGCGTCAGCGTTGATCCATCGCCGGCACCGGGCGTTGTTCAAGCCCGGTGTAGTAGCTGAGCGGACGGATGAGGCGGTTGTCGGCGCCCTGCTCGAACACATGCGCGGCCCAGCCGGTGATGCGGCTGGCGACGAAGATGGGCGTGAACAGGGGGATGTCGAAGCCCATGAGGTAGTAGGCGGGGCCGGCCGGGAAATCGAGGTTGGGGTGGATGTTCTTCTCGCGCAGCATCATCGCGGCCAGCACGCGGCTGGTTTCCATCCAGCGGCGGTCGCCCACCACCTCGGCCATCTTCTCGGCGTACTTGGTCATCGTCGGCACGCGAGAGTCGCCCGACTTGTAGACGCGGTGGCCGAAGCCCATGACCAGCGCCTTGTGGTCGAAGCGGGTGGAGAGCCACTCCTCCGCCTTCTCGGGGCCGCCCACTTCCTTCAGCATGTGCATCACGGCTTCATTGGCGCCGCCATGCAGCGGGCCCTTCAGCGCCGCGATGCCGGCGGTGATGGCGCCGTGGATATCCGCCATGGTGCTGGTGACGGTGCGGGCGGTGAAGGTGGAGGCGTTGAAGGTGTGCTCGGCGTAGAGGATGAGCGAGACGTCGAAGCTCTTGAGCACTTCCGGCGCGGGAACCTTGTCGAACACCAGGTTGAAGAAGTTCTCGGCGAAGGTATGGGCCGGGTTCGGCGCCACCGGCTCCAGCCCCTTGGCGGCGCGGGCGGCGGCGGCGATGCAGGTGGGGATCTTGGCCAGCAGGCGCATGGCCTTGCGGCGCTGGGCGGCGTCGCTGGTGTCGTTCGCCTCGGGGTCTTCCAGGCCCAGGAAGCTCACCGCGGTG
The DNA here is from genome assembly GCA_947446625.1 of Acetobacteraceae bacterium. GTDB lineage: Bacteria > Pseudomonadota > Alphaproteobacteria > Acetobacterales > Acetobacteraceae > CAIMOR01. Next base: position 3,198 of record CANFIE010000048.1, read on the forward strand.
CGGATGGCGTCCATCGGGTGCGCGTTGTGCGGGAAGGCCTTGATGACCTGATGCAACGCGGGGCTGATCTCGCGGTTGCTGGCTTCCTCGGCGCGGAAGGCGGCCAGTTGCGCGGCGTTGGGCAGTTCGCCGTTCCACAGCAGGTAGGCCACTTCCTCGAAGCAGCACAGCTCGCAGAGGTCCTGCACCGCATAGCCGCGATAGGTGAGGCTGTTGGTCTCCGGCATGACCTTGGAGACGGACGAGACATCGGCGAGGACGCCGACCAGGCCCTTGCGGATATCGGGCTCGTTGGAACCACTCATCTGGGTTGCTCCCGTTGGTTGTGGGCGGATGCCCCGCCCCCTGGCAGTGCCGGGGGCGGGGCTGCGCGGTTCAGAAGATGCCGGGCTTGCCTTCGGCCAGGCTGCCAGCCGGCAGGGCCACGTTCAGCACATGCAGTTCGCCGGCCGGGATCTTGGCCAGGTCCTGCACGTCGGCCAGGAAGCGGTTCACTTCCCGGGCCGAGAGGATGCCCTCGGTCAGGATGCGGAACTTGTTGATGTACTGGTCCCGCGCGAAGGGCTTGGCGCCGTTCGGGTGGGCATTGGCCACGCCCAGTTCATCGACCAGCTTGCTGCCGTCCTTGAACAGGATTTCCACGCGGCCGCCGAAGGACAGCTCGTTGGGGTCCTGGCTGTGGTACTTGCGGGTCCACTCGGCGTCCTCGGTGGTCTCGATCTTGTGCCACAGGCGGACGGTGTCGGCGCGGCCGGCACGCTTGGGGGCGTAGCTGTCCACGTGGTGCCAGCGGCCGTCCTGCAGCGCCACCGCGAAGATGTACATGATGGAATGGTCCAGCGTTTCGCGGCTGGCCTTGGGGTCCATCTTCTGCGGGTCATTGGCGCCGGTGCCGATGACGTAGTGGGTGTGGTGGCTGGTGTGGATGATGATCTTCTCGATCGCCTCCACATCCTTGATCTGCTCGCGCATGCGGAAGGCGAGGTCGATCAGCGCCTGGGACTGGTACTCGGCGCTGTGTTCCTTGGTGTAGCTGTCCATGATGGCGCGCTTGGCTTCGCCGGCGGCAGGCAGCGGCACATTATAATAGGTGGGGTCGTACACCGTGCTGCGGCCCTTGCTGTCGGCCTGCGTCCGGCCGCTCAGCACCCAGGCGATGACGCTGTCCTCGCCTTCATAGATCGGGTTCGGCGCGCCTTCGCCGCGCATGGCGCGGTCGGCGGCTTCCACCGCCAGCTTGCCGGCATGGGCCGGGGCAAAGGCCTTCCAGCTGCTGATCTCGCCCTTGCGGGACTGGCGGAAGCTGATGGAGACGTGCAGCGCCTGCTGCACCGCCTGGTAGATGATGTCCTGCTTCAGCCCCAGCAGGGTGCCGATGCCGGCGGCCGCCGAGGGGCAGAGATGGGCGATGTGGTCCACCTTGTGCTCATGCAGGCAGATGGCCTTCACCAGGTCGATCTGGATTTCGTAGCCGGTGGCCAGGCCGCGCAGCAGTTCCTTGCCCGACTTTTCCATGGTTTGCGCCACGGCCAGCACGGGGGGGATGTTGTCGCCCGGGTGGCTGTAGTCGGCGGCCAGGAAGGTGTCGTGCATGTCGAGCTCACGCACCGCCGTGCCATTGGCCCAGGCGGCCCATTCCGGGCTGAAGCGCTTGCCGGTGGGCATGCCGAAGATGGTGGCGCCGCCCTTGCGCGGGTGGCCCAGCGCCATCTGGCGGGCCGAGGTGACCGGGCGGCGGTTGATGGCGGCAATGGCGACCGAGGCGTTGTCGATGATCCGGTTGATGATCATCTCCTGCACGTCCTTCTGGACGGCAACCTTGTCGGCGGCGACGCCGGCGATCTTCCAAGCCAGCTGGTCCTCGCGCTTCAGCAGCGCCTTGGAGGGGTGGACTTTGACGGCATGCGTTTGCATCGCGCGGCGTTCCCTTGGTGGTGGTGCGTTCGGATTGCGCTTTCTGCGCCGGCTGGCAAGCCCCTGTGCGCTGGTTTGATGCTCATTCGGCCGGGTTTTTGGCGCCAAAATGCGGCGCGGGCGCTTGCGCGGCGGCCCCGGCGCGGGGATGCTGCGGCGCGAAGCGAAGAGGATGGACCATGGACGCGCTGCATTTTGACCGGGTGATCCGTGGTGACCTGGTATTGCCCGAGGGTGTGCTGTGGGATGGCTATGTCGCCATTCGGGGTGAGCAGATTGCCGCCATTGGCCAGGGCGTACCGCCGCCGGCCAGCGGCACGCTGGATTTTTCCGGCAAGTTCGTGTTCCCGGGACTGGTGGATGGGCACATGCACACCTCCTCGGCGCTGGGCTGGGCCGGCATTGAGGGGGCGAGCCGCACGGCGGCGGCGGGCGGCGTGACCACCTGCGTCGATATGCCCTACGACATTCCCAAGCCGGTGACCGACGCCAAGCTGCTGGCCGAGAAGATTGCGGTGGTGAACGCCACCAGCCATGTGGACATGGCGCTCTACGGCACCATCCTGAAGACCGGCGGCGTGGATGCCATTGCCAGCCTGGCCGAGGCCGGGGTGTGTTCGTTCAAGCTCTCCACCTATGAATATGACGCGGTGCGGTTTCCGCGCATTGATCACCCGACCATGGTTGAAGCCTTCCGCGAGATCGCCAAGACCGGGTTGATGGTGGCGGTGCACAATGAGGACCAGGAGCTGGTGGTGCGGCTGACCGAGGCGGCCAAGGCCGCCGGGCGGACCGACCCGATCATGCATTGCCGCACCCGGCCGCCGCTGGCCGAGAGCATGGCCAATCTGGAGATCTTCGAGATTGGGCTGGAGACGGGGGCGCATGTGCATATCGCGCATTCCTCGATTGCCCGCGGATTTGAACAGGCAGAAATGTTCCGCGCCATGGGCGGCCGGGCTTCCGGCGAGGCCTGCCTGCAATACCTGTGCATGACCGAGGATGACCTTGTCCGGCTGGAAGGCTTCGGCAAGTGCAACCCGCCCTTCCGCAGCGCCGAGGAGGTGGAGCGGATGTGGGCGGCGCTGGTGGCCGGCAAGATCAGCTATGTCTCCACCGACCATGCGCCCTGGCCCTATGACCGCAAGCTGTACAAGGGCGACATCTTCGCCCCCGGTGCCGGGTTGACCGGGTTGCAGAGCTTTGCGCCGGTGATGTTCACGCTGCTGCGCGAGCGCGGGCTGCCGGTTTCGCTGCTGGCGAAGTACTGCGCCGAGGAGCCGGCCAAGTTCCACGGGCTGTACCCGAAGAAGGGCGCCATTCGGGTGGGGGCAGATGCCGATTTGATGGTGCTGGAGGCCGGCGACTTCACCTTCAATGCCAAGGATATTGTGGACCGCGAGGAGAATCGCTGGTCTCCGTATGATGGCCGGGCGGTGCAGGCGCGGGTGGCGGCCACCTTCCTGCGCGGCAATTGCATCTGGGATGGTAGCAGCGTGCTGGGCAAGCCGGGCGCCGGGCGGTTTGTGCCGCGCCAGGGCGGCGATATTTACCTGGGCGCGGGCTGAGCAAAGGCCTGCCGGCGGCGGGGCGACAGCCCTGCCGCCGGATTTGTTGCAATTTCATCACCGCGGCATGAACTCATGACGCAGGCGCCCGGCCGGCAGCAGGTTGCGCTTGACCAGCGGGGGCGGCCTGCGGTTTTTGCTGCGTTGATGGGCTTTACCCGGCAGGGTTGACGCGGCGGCGTGGCGGCCTGCGTCATAAATTGTAACCGTCTCTCAAAGTTATTTGGATTGTGCGTATTTATGAGAATTTGCACTTTTGTGCATTTTTAAGCTCACGATTAGTTGAAGTCATTTTAACTCCCCGCTAAACTTACGCCAAGCTGACAACCTGCCGCCCCAAGCTTGGAGATCCACCATGGCCAGTGCTTCTAAGGAAAAATGGGCGAAGAATTCGCACCTTTCCGACCAATCCGTTACGATTGATGCGGCCCATACCGGCGCGGCGCTGACGGTGAACGCGCTTTCCGGGCTGAAGGGCTACACGATCTGGTCCGTGGATGACGGCCTGGATGCCAGCGGCAAGGCGAGCTTCGCCGACCTGGCGACCAAGCACAGCAGCGCCAAGAGCCAGCTGGGCGTGGATGTGAGCATTGTGAACGGCAAGATCGTTTACGATGTGGCGCATTGGAGCGGCCTGGAGAATCTAGGCCAGGGCCAGCACGTTACCGATACCTTCACCTATTGCGTGCGCGACAGCAGCGGCAACCTGTACTGGCGCACCGAGCGCGAAGAGATCTGGGGCCACAACCACGACCCGCACAGCGAAGGCTGCAAGTCGGTTTCGGTGGATGAAGGCTCGGTGATCACCGGCCATGTGGGCGGCTGGGACAGCGACTACGGCGCGAAGCTGACCTGCAGCAGCGACCAGATTGCCGGCCTGACCATGGACAAGAACGGCGATTGGCGGTTTGACGCCGGCAACGCCGCCTATGACCATCTGGCCGAGGGTGCGACCCAGAAGATTGTGGTGCGCTACAACATCTCGGACGAGTGCGGCGGCCGCGACCATGATGGCAGCACCATCACCATCATCATCCATGGCAAGAATGACGGCCCGGTGGATGATGGCCCCTTCACCACCTCGGTGAGCGAGGATGACAGCATTTCCGGCGCCGTGACCGGCCATGACGTGGATGACGGCGCGGTGCTGACCTTCAGCGCCGAGGAAGCGACCGGCCTGACCTTCAACAGCGACGGCACCTACAGCTTCGACGCCACGGGCGAGAGCTTCCAGCACCTGGCGGTTGGCGACCACGAGGATGTGGTGGTGCACTACACCGTGACCGACGAGCACGGCGCCCACAGCACCAACACGCTGACCATTACGGTCAACGGCGTGAATGACGACCCGACCTTTGATGCCGGCCCGTACACCGATGCGGTGGACGAGGACAGCATTGCCGGTGGCAGCGTGACCGCCAGCGACGTGGACGACCACAACACGCTGACCTTCACCACCGACGACATCGCCGCCGGCTTCACCCTGGACACCGATGGCAGCTACGAGCTGGACGCCAGCCTGCTGTACTACCAGCACCTGAACGCGGGTGTGACCGAGGATGTGGTGGTGCACATTCATGTTGAGGACGAGAATGGCGGGTATGACGACACCACCCTGACCATCACCGTCACCGGCGTGAATGACGACGCCACCATCGAAGGCACCGATACCGGCGACGTGACCGAGGACAATGGCGACACCAAGAATGTGGTGGTGGACCCCATTACCGCCAGCGGCCAGCTTACCGTGGCCGATGTGGATGACGGCGAGGACCACTTCCAGGAGCCGAGCACGCTGACCGGGGACTACGGCAGCTTTGTGTTCGACACCGAAACAGGTGAGTGGACCTACACGCTGGACAACACCTCGGACGCGGTGCAGGCGCTGCAGCAGGGTGATACGGTTTACGACACGCTGCATGTGATTTCGGCGGACGGCACCGCCGAGCACGACATCACGGTGACCATCCATGGCACGCAGGACGATGCCACGCTGATCCTGCCGGGCGGCGCCCCTCCGGGCAGCAGCATTGAGGGGTTCAATGCCGGCCCGGCCAACGAGGATGGCGATCCGATCGGCGGCCAGTTGCTGCTCAACGACCCCGACCATGACCAGGCGCTGTTCCAGGACCCGGCCGGCAGCACCCCGCCGGCCGATACCGGCCTGACCAACCCGCCCTGGGACCAGATCCAGGGCACCTACGGCTTCTTCGTGTTCAATGTGGATACGGGTGAGTGGAGCTACCAGATCGACAACACCCTGGAGGCGGTCCAGAACCTGCAGGACGGTGCCATTGTGCATGACGTGCTGCCGGTGACCTCGGCCGACGGCAGCCTCTCGGTTGACATCAACATCACCATCACCGGGCAGAACGACATTCCGGAGTTCGCCGGCATCACCTCCTTCGGTGTGCCGCTGTTCGTGCCGCCCGCCGCCGCTTCCCTCGCCGGGCTCTCGTTCGGCGAGAGCGAAGGCCACAACAGCTTCGGCTTTGGCGAGGGTGGCTACGACAGCCATGGCTATGGCCGCGACGGCTACAACAGCCAGGGCTATGACCGCCAGGGCTATGGCCGCGACGGCTACAACAGCCAGGGCTACGACCGCAGCGGCTATGACAGCGAGGGCTACAACCACGCTGGCTACGACCGCAGCGGCCATGACCACCTGGGCAACACCCGGCACGACTACAACGAGGAAGGCTACGACAGCCACGGCTACAACCACGATGGTTATGACCGCGACGGCAAGGACCGCAACGGCCACACCGAGGCCGATTACGGCGAGAATGGCCGCGACGAGAATGGCTACGACCATTGGGGCTATGACGAAGAAGGCTACGACCACGAAGGCCATGACCATGACGGCAACGACCACGAGCACCACCATGAGGAAAACCCGCCGGTTGTGATCAGCGCTTCGGTGACCGTGGCCGATATCGACAGCGTGCCGCACACCGAATCGATCTTCGTCTCGGTTTCGGCCGATGACGGCACCGGCACGCCGACCGGCGCGCTGGGCACCACCGATGGCGACTATGGTGGCAGTGATAACCTGGGCGGCCAGGCTGCCGGCATGTGGCACTTCACCGGGATCGGCACCGACACCATTGGCTGGACCTTCACGCTCGACCAGGCGCTGAACGTCTCGGGCACTGAAGTGGACGTGCTGTACGACCTGATCACCTATGACGGCACCGTGCAGACGCTTGAGGCGCATATCATCATCGCCTGAGGCCAACGCCCGGAAACCATGCAGGGGCCGCTGGCAGCAATGCCGGCGGCCCTTGGCAATTCAGCCCTGCCGGATTGACCGCAGGGCCGGGCCGACGCAGCTTTGCGCTCCTTTCATCCAGGGTAATTGCCATGCCACGCCATATTCGCCTTGCCGGTGCGCAGCTGGGGCCGATTCAACGCGCCGACACGCGGGAGGCCACGCTGGCCCGCCTGATCGCGCTGCTGGAAGCCGCCGCCAAGGACGGCGCCGACCTGGTGGTGTTTCCGGAACTGGCGCTGACCACGTTTTTCCCGCGCTGGTACATCCCCGATGGCGAGCCGGAATTGCTGAGCTATTTTGAGCGCAGCATGCCCAACCCGCAGGTGCAGCCGCTGTTCGACCGCGCCAAGGCGTTGGGCGTGGGTTTCTACCTGGGCTTTGCCGAGCTGACGCCCGAGGGCAAGCGCTTCAACACCGCCATTACGGTGGGGCCGGATGGCCAGGTGCTGGGCAAGTACCGCAAGATCCATCTGCCCGGCAGCAAGGACTTCCGCCCGGCGCAGGAATTCCAGCAGTTGGAGAAGCGCTACTTCGAGTATGGCGACATGGGGTTTCCGGCGTTTCGGGGCCCGCGGGTGTGGAACAGCCCGGTGCTGGGCATGTTGATCTGCAATGACCGGCGCTGGCCGGAAGGCTGGCGCTGCCTGGGGCTGCAGGGGGTGGAGCTGGTGATGGTGGGCTACAACTCGGCGGCCTACGACCCCAATGGCGGGCCGGATGAGAGCGAGGCGCTGCGCACCTTCCATTCCACCCTGGCGGCGCAGTCCAATGCCTACATGAACGCCACCTGGGCCATTGCCGTGGCCAAGGCCGGGGTGGAGGACGGCGCCGGGCTGATTGGCGGTTCCTGCATTGTGGACCCCAACGGCATTGTGGTGGCGCAGGCCAAGACCACGGGGGATGAGGTGATCATCGCCGATGTGGATTTTGATGCCTGCCTGCAGGGCAAGGAGAAGATGTTCAACTTCGCGGCGCATCGGCGGCCCGAGCACTACAAGCGCATTGTGGAGCAGGTTGGGGCGGTGCCGCCCAAGGAGTAATTTGCCCCGGGCGACGCCGCCCGGCATGCTTGCCGCAACAAAATGCGGGAGGTTTGCGCCATGCGGCGTCGCCATATCATTGCCGGGGGCCTGGCCCTGCCCATGCTGGCCCGGGCCCAGGGCAGCGCCCAGGGCAGCGACTGGCCCAATCGGCCGGTGCGGACCGTGGTGCCCTACCCGCCCGGCGGGCCGAATGACATCATTGCGCGGCTCTATGCGCCGCAGCTTTCCGCCGCGCTGGGCCAGCAGGTGCTGGTGGAAAACCGCGCCGGCGGCAGCGGGGTGATTGGCACCGACACGGTGCTGAAATCGGCCGCGGATGGCAGCAGCTTCGGCATTGTCGATGGTGGGTCGCTGGTAATTGCGCCGCATACCCAGCCGAGCATGCCTTATCAGGTGCCGGGCGACCTTTCCTTGATCAGCGTGGTGACGCAGGTGCCGGAGGCGCTGGTGGCCAGCCCGCGCCTGGGGGTGAAGACGCTGCCGGAGTTGCTGGAACTGGCGCGGGCGCGGCCGGGCACGCTGAATATCGGCACCGCCGGGGCGGCGGGGATTTCGCACCTGGCGGCCTATCTGTTCAAGGCGCAGACCGGGGCGGCGGTGGAGGTGATTACCTATCGGGGCGCGGCGCCGGCGGTGACGGATCTGGTCGCCGGGCAGATCCAGCTGCTGTTTGCCGATTTGCCGGTGCTGATGCCGCATCTGGCGGCCGGGGCCATTACCGCGCTGGCGCTGGCGGCGCGGAAGCGCAGCCCTTCACTGCCTGAGTTGAAGACCACGGGGGAGTATGGGTTTCCGCGTTTGTTGGCGGAGAATTGGTATTGCTGCGTGGGCCAGGCGCGGTTGCCGGCGGCGATACAGCAGAAAATGTCGGCGGCGCTGCGCACGGCAAGCCAGAGCGCGGCGGTGAAGGATGCGCTGGCGGCGCAGGGGGCCGAGGCCTTCTGGTGCAGTCAGGCGGAGTTTGCCGAGCGGGTCGCGCAGGAATCACTGGTGTGGCGCGATATCGCGCGCAGCGCCAATGTGCGGGCAACGTAACCCGCAGGAGCCATGACCGCATGACCCGTCGCCTTGTACTTGCCGCCGCGCAGCTTGGTCCCATTCAGAAGGCCGAGGGGCGCGACGTGGCCGTGGGCCGCATGGTGCGGCTGCTGGAGACGGCGGCGAAGCGCGGCGCCGAGGTGGTGGTGTTTCCTGAACTGGCGCTGACCACCTTCTTTCCGCGCTGGTATGAGGAAGACTTGGCCAATGCCGACCATTGGTACGAGACGGCGCTGCCCAGCAACGCCACGGCGCCGCTGTGGGAGGCGGCGCGCAAGCACGGCATTGGCTTCCACCTGGGCTATGCCGAGAAGACGCCGGATGGGCACAGGTTCAACACCGCCGTGTATGTGCACCCGAATGGCGAGGTGGTGCTGAAGTACCGCAAGGTGCATCTGCCGGGGCATAGCGAATACGACCCGCAGCGCCATGTGCAGCATTTGGAGAAGCGCTACTTCGAGGTGGGCAATCTGGGCTTTCCGGTGGTGCGGGCGCCGATTGGCGACAAGCAGGTGAACATCGGCATGATGATCTGCAATGATCGGCGCTGGCCGGAAGCCTGGCGCGTGCTGGGGTTGCAGCAGGTGGAGCTGGTGATGCTGGGCTACAATACGCCCAGCCTGAACATGGAAAATCGCGGCTTCGAGGCGCATCATCTGCGGGTGGCGCATAGCCATTTGAGCATTCAGGCCGGGTGCTACCAGAATGCCTGCTTCGCCGCCGGGGTGGCCAAGGCGGGCACTGAGGATGGCAATGAGCTGTTTGGCCATTCCATCATTGTGAATCCGTCGGGCGAGATCATGGCCCAGGCAACGAGTTGGGATGACGAGCTGATCATTGCCGATTGCGACCTGGGCATGTGCGAGTTGGGGCGGCGGACGATTTTTGATTTCGCCCGGCATCGGCGGCCGGAGGCCTATGGCCGCATCACCGCGCAGGTGGGCAGCGAGGCGCCGGCAGTGTGGACGCCGCAGGGGTAGGGTTGGCCACCCTGGGCCAAAGTGACACAATATTACATAATCACGATTTTGCGATCTCGCCTTCTAAACACCTACGCGGTTGGTGAAAGCGCTATGAGGGAGAGTGTCACGTTTACGACTCAACAGCACATAGCGACGAAACGCAGAATAGTTCACCCGGCATGAATCATCAGCTCCGCTTGTTGGCCGCAAATTCTATCCGGGAAGGCAATGCTTTCTTCCCGGAAAATCATATTTATTTCGTAATCGTGTATAGTTCTTCTGTATCTTGGGGCGTGCCGGGCGATGAATGATGCCGACCCCGACCTGAAGGCATTGGACGATCTGGCGCATGGCTACGGCCAGCGGTTGAGGCTGGTGCGGATGGCGCTTGGCCTTTCCGCAAAGGCCCTAGCGGAGGAATGCGGTGTGAGTCCGCAGCGGTGGAGCCATTGGGAAAATGAGCGCCATGCCCCGATTTTCCACATCATGTTGCGGCTGAAGCTGCGGCGGCGCATCCCGCTTGATTGGATTTATGCCGCCGACCCCGATGGCCTGCCGGCGGGCTTGGTGCGCGACATGCTGGCGCTGGAGCCGAAGGACGAGATTACCGAAGCGCTGCAGGCGCTGCGCACGAAGTTGCATATCTGGCAGGGGTAGGCGCCCGGGTTTTGCTCGGAAATGTATAGTCCAGCGAAATTCCTATAGCCAAATATATAGCCATCCTATACAGTTTCGGAGTTGCCTTCATTCTGGAGTGTGCCCGATGGATCATTCGCCCGGCTCAATGCCCCACTGCCTGCAGGCAAGGCGGACGACCGAGGTGGATGAAATGATCCTGGTGGCCTTCGACACCCCCGCGGGCCAGCCGGTTACCGCCACGGTCAACGAAGAGTTGTTCAAGCGCGGGATGGCGCAGCAACTGACGCTGTACGTTGGCGACAACGCCTTTGCGTTGCAGTTGGGCGCGGCAGAGGCGAAGCATTTGCACGGCGCGCTCGACAGTTTTTTGAGCTGCATGTCGGATAGCGGCCATTTTTCTTGAATAACGTACATTGCAACAGGACAGATCGAAAGGAACGCCTTGAGCTTTCTCTTTCTTTCAAAAAAATCCGTGTATCGTCATTAATTGCCGATCTCACTAGAGGATGTCATGTTTATATCAAATAATATAAAAAATTCGTCTGTCATTGATTTTAATAACAACAGTAAAAATCTATCATATGATTTAATTTATTCGGATTTTTCTTGGAAACCCAGCATCGAGTGGGTTGATAATGCCTTTGTTTCGGCA
>CANFIE010000049.1 GCA_947446625.1 Acetobacteraceae bacterium
ACCCTGATTCAGGGCCGGCTGGTGCAGCCACGCGGGCGTTGAGGCCGCAACCCTTGGCGCCACCGCCCGCCGGGGGCATATCCCCGGCATGCAAAACCCCGCCCTGCTGGTAGAGAACCTGACGAAGCGCTACCGGCCGGAAGGGCCGCCGGCGGTGGATGGGCTGAGCTTCACCCTGCCGCGCGGGCAAACCTGGGGGCTGCTGGGCGGCAATGGCGCCGGCAAAACCACCACCATTGCCATGCTGCTGGGCCTGCTGGTGCCCACCAGTGGCCAGGTGGTGGCGCTGGGGCATGCCATGGCGACGGACCGCTTTGCCGCGCTGGCGCGGATGAATTTCTCCTCGCCCTACCTGGCGCTGCCGGCCAAGCTGACGGTGGCGGAAAACCTGCGTTTCTATGGCCACCTGTACAACGTGCCCGCGCTGGGCCGCCGCATTGCCGACCTGGCCGAGCAGCTGCACCTGGGCGACTTCCTGCATCGGCCTGCGGGGGATCTTTCGGCCGGGCAGAAAACCCGGGTGGCACTGGCCAAGGCGCTGATCAACACGCCCGACCTGCTGCTGCTGGACGAACCCACCGCAAGCCTGGACCCCGATACCGGCGACTGGGTGCGCGGCTGGCTGGAGCGCTACCGGACCGAAACCGGCTGCGCGATTTTGCTAGCCAGCCACAATATGGGCGAGGTGGAGCGGCTGTGCGACCAGGTGCTGGTGCTGCGCCAGGGCCGCATGGTGGACAGCGGCAGCCCCACCGAGCTGCTGACCAAGTACGGGCGCGACACCATGGAGGAAGTTTTCCTGGATATCGCCCGTGGCCGTGCGCAGGTGGCGGCATGAACGCGGCCTCTGCCCGGCGGATCTGGGGGCTGATCTATCGGCATTTGTCGCTGTACCGCCATTCCTGGCCGCGTGTGCTGGAGCTGATGTACTGGCCAGTGCTGGAAATGCTGGTGTGGGGTCTGACCAGCAAATGGTTGGCCGCCATGGCCGGCGAAGGCGCACTGGCAACCGGGGTGGGCGTGCTGCTGGCCGGCGCCCTGCTGTGGGAGATTACGCTGCGCAGCCAGCTGGGCATGACGTTTTCCTTCATGGAGGAAATCTGGTCGCGCAATCTGGGACATATCAGCGTCTCGCCGCTGCGGCCCTGGGAGTTGGTGGTGGGGCTGATTGGCATTTCCATCCTGCGCACCACCGTGGCCATGGTGCCGGCCATGCTGCTGGCCTGGGTGCTGTACGGCTTTGGCGTGTTGAGCATGGGGCCGGTGGTGGTGCTGTTCTTCGCCGCCCTGGCGCTGACCGGCTGGGCCGTGGCGCTGGGCGTGACTGCGCTGATTCTGCGGCATGGCGCGGGGGCCGAGGCGCTGGCGTGGTCGGTGGTGTATGGGCTGACGCCCTTTGCCTGCGTGTTCTACCCGCTGGCCTCGCTGCCCGGCTGGCTGCAACCGGCCGCCCAGGCACTGCCATTGGCACATGTATTCGAGGGGATGCGCCAGGCCATGGCAACCAACACCATTGCCTGGGGTCACCTGGCCGCCGCCTTCGCCCTGGCGGGGTTTTGGATGGCGGCCATGGCCTGGCTGTTCAAGTCCCAGTACGAAGGCGCGCGGGTGCGTGGCGCCCTGCTGAACATCGGCGAATAGGAAGCCCGCATGCCCGAACCCACTCGCATCTTCCTGGTGCGCCATGCGCTGGTGGAACCCAGCGCCCGCACGGTGTTCTACGGCGACATGGATGTGGCGCTGTGCGACCTGGCGCTGCGCGAGGAAGCCGCACTGTACCGCTGGCTGGCCGCCCGGCTGCCGCAGCCGGCGCATTGGTACACCACCCACCTGTCGCGCACCCGGGCCACGGCCGCGGCCATCTTCGCCGCCGGCTATGCGGAACAACCGCTGCGCACCGAGCGTGACTTTGTGGAGCAACACCTGGGGGAATGGCAGGGCATGGCGCATGACGCGCTGGTGGAGCATCTGCGCCACCCGCCGCATCCGTTTTGGCCGCACGCCGCCGAGGAGGAGCCGCCGGGCGGCGAAAGCTTCGCCATGGTGCGCCGCCGCGTTGGCCCGGCGCTGGAGCGCGTTGCGGCGGCGCACCCAGGCGAGGATGTGGTGGTGATTGCCCATGGTGGTTCCATCCGCGCGGCCCTGGCCCATGCCATGGACCTGACCGGGCATCAGGCGCTGACCTTCTCGATACGCAACCTGGGGCTGACCCGCCTGGAAAAGCATGGGGCGGATTGGCGGGTCGCCTCGATCAACGAGGAACCCTGGACGCTTTAGGCGGCCCCGAGGCGCCATGCGGCGGCGCGGCTCAGGGGCGGGGCAGGCGTAGTTCGGCGCGCAGGCCAGGCGGCTCGCGCCCTGGCACAGCATCGGCCAGCACCAATTCACCGCCGTGCAGATGCGCCATGGCCTGCACCAGCGAAAGCCCCAGGCCGCTGCCTGGCGTGGCGCGGGCCTTGTCGGCGCGAAAGAACCGCTCGCCGGCATGGTCGCGGTCATCGGCAGGCATGCCTGGGCCGTCATCAGTGACGCTGATGCACAGGCCGGTGTCATCCTGCACTGCCGCCAGCCGGATATTTCCCTCAGCCGGGGTGAACTTGATGGCGTTGTCCAGCAGGTTGGCCACTGCCTGCAGCAGCAGGTCGCGATCACCCACCATGGGAAGGTGCTCGGGCAGGTCGGTCTCCAGCACCTGGTTGCGGCTTTCCGCCACCACCGCATAGAACTCCGCCGCATCGGCCAGCACCGGCACCAGGTCAAACCCGGCGAAGGCGGCGCGGCGGGCGCCGGCCTCGGCTTCGGCAATGCGCAGCAGGGCCTGGAAAATCCGGGCGATATTGTCGAGGTCGGCGATGCCTTGTTCCACCGCCCCGCGCAGCGCGGCGCCTTCCTCGGTGCGGGCGGGCGGTGCGCTGGCCAGCGCGTCCTCCAGCTTGGCGCGGGCGCGAGCAATGGGGGTGCGCAGGTCATGCGCAATGGCATCGGAAACGCCGCGCACGCCTTCCATCAGCGTTGCCACCCGGTCCAGCATGGTGTTCAGGGTTTGCGCCAGGCGGTCAAATTCGTCATCTCGGCCGGAAAGCGGCACACGGTGGCCGAGGTCTCCGGCGGCAATGGCGATGGTGGTCTCGAACGCCGGGCCCAGCCGGCGCTGCAGGGCGCGGCGGATCAGCCAAGCCCCGGCCAGGGCGAACAGCACCACGGCGCTGGAGGCGTAGAGTACCCCCTCGGTCAGCAGCCGGCGCAATTCCACGCGCTGGTCTTCGTCGCGCCCGATCAGCAATTGCAGGCCGGGCAGGTCCAGCCGATGCAGGCGCATCTGGCTGATGATGTCGTCATGCTTCGCCCGGGTGCGGAACCAGGCGCCATCGGCCGGGGTATCCTCCGGCCAGCTTTCCAGGTTGCCAGCCAGGCGGCGCGGCGGGGCATTCTCCTGCACCTCGCGCAGCAGGTAGATCACCTCGTTCTCGACATCCACGGTAATGCGGTCATCGATCGATTCCGCCAACCCGGTGGCGCCGCTTTCACGCCAACGCTCGGTCAGGGCAATGGCGTCGGCGCGAATGGCGGCGTCGGTCTGGCGGTCAAGCGCAATGGCCGTGGCCCACCACAGCACCGCCACCATGGCCACCGCCGCCACGCTGAACATGGCGGCGAACAGCACGGCAAAGCGGAAGCCAGCGCTGGACAGCAGCCGGGGTGGCCGTTCCCCGGCCTGGGTCACCATGGGCTAGGCACCCGCCATCAGGGCTCGGCCCGCATCACATAGCCGGCATTGCGCACGGTATGGATGAGCGGCTTGTCGAAGCCCTTGTCGATCTTCTGCCGCAACCGGCTGACATGCACGTCGATGACGTTGGTCTGTGGGTCGAAGTGGTAGTCCCACACCTTCTCCAGCAGCATGGTGCGGGTTACCACTTGGCCGGCATGGCGCATCAGGTGCTCCAGCAGGCGGAATTCGCGGGGCTGGACGTCAATCCGCTTGCCGCCGCGGGTGACCATGCGGCTCAGCAGGTCCAATTCCAGGTCGGCCACGCGCAGCTTGGTGGCGGGTGCGTCCACCGAGGGGCGGCGACCCAGCGCCTCAACCCGGGCGAGCAACTCGGCGAAGGCAAAGGGCTTCACCAGGTAATCATCGCCGCCAGCCTTCAGGCCCTTCACCCGCTCATCCACCCCGGCCAGGGCCGAGAGGAACAGCACCGGGGTGCGGTTGGCCTGGCTGCGCAGGGTTTCCACCAAGCGCAGGCCATCCACGCCGCCGGGCAGCATCCGGTCCAGTACCAGCAGGTCAAACTGCTCGGACGCTGCCAGGAACAGGCCGTCGCGCCCATTGGCCGCGTGTTCCACCATATGGCCTGCCTCGTGCAGCCCCTTGCGGACGAAGCGCGCCACTTCAGCGTCGTCTTCCACCAGCAGGATGCGCATGTCCAACTCTCCTCAAGCGCCGGCGCGGCGCGGTGCCAACAGCCAGTAATGCAACATGGGCCTTCGCCGCCCCGGCGTCACCTTTCCGCTGCATTGCCATTCCGCAGGGTGGGCCAGAGGCTGTTGTTCAAGCGGCTGATTCACGCCGTCGGTAATTTCACCAGCGACGATCAGGCGCTATTGCTCCAGCCGGGCCGGGCGGCGACCCACCGGCAGGGTCAGCTCCAGCGGCCGGCCCTCGCGCTGCACGGTAAGCCGCACATTCTGCCCCGGCGCCACGCTGGCCACGCCGCGCACCAACGCCCGGGTGTTTTCCAGCCGCTCGCCATTCATGGTCAGCACCGTGTCTCCCACCCGTAGCCCGGCGCGGGCGGCGGGGCTGTTGCGCTCCACCGCCGCCACCACAACCCCGGGCTGGCCGGGCGCGGGGTCTCGTACCGAAACCCCCAGCCAGCCACGGTCCACCCGGCCACCGCTCATCAGCGCTTCCACCACCGGGCGCGCGATGTTGGAGGGTGTTGCGAAGCTGATGCCGGCATAGCTGCCGGTGGGGGAGAAGATGGCGGTGTTGATGCCGATGACCTCACCCGCCACGTTGAACAGCGGGCCGCCGGAATTGCCCGGGTTCACTGCCGCATCAGTCTGGATGAAGTCATCATATGGCCCCATGCCAATCTCGCGCCCGCGGGCCGAGACGATGCCGACCGTAACAGTGCCGCCCAACCGGTAGGGGTTGCCAGCCGCCAGCACCCAATTGCCCACCCGCATGGCGTTGGAATTGCCCCAGGGCACCGCCCGCAGCGGGGTGGGCGACTCCACCTTCAGCAGCGCCAGGTCGGTAGCGTCGTCTGAGCCGATGAGCCGCGCTGGCAGCTCCGTGCCATTCTGCAGCACCACCACCACGCGGGTGGCATTGCCCACCACATGGTTGTTGGTGACGACAAAGCCCGAAGGGTCGATGACGAAGCCGGAGCCGGCGCCATTGACCGGCTGGCGCCGCCGGTTGCGGAACAGCCGCTCATAGGGCGTGCCGCGCAACTCGTTCGGCATCTCGGCGCTGCCACCGTCGCTGGTGACGGCGATGTTGACCACCGCCGGCAGCACCCGCTCGGCCAGGTCGGCAAAGTCCGGCAGGGCGGCGGCGCCACGCTGCGCCTGGGCGGGCAGCGGCACCTCGGCACAACCGGCGGCGGCAAGCCCGGTGAGGCCAAGGCCCAGGGTGCGGCGGTTCAGCATGGCGGTCATGGCGATGATTCCAGCGAGGCGAGTCTCACGCTGAATCTGGGCCTTACCGCAACAAGGTTCAATCAGCGTCGTGGACGCTCGGGCGGTGGCGTGGCGGTTGCGGGGTCTTCCGGCCAGTCATGCTTGGGGTAGCGGCCGCGCATATCCTTGCGGGCATCCAGCCAGCCGGCCTTCCAGAAGGCGCCCAGGTCCCCGGTGATGGCGATGGGCCGCCCGGCCGGGGAAAGCAATTCCACCTGCAGGGGCACCCGCCCGCCGGCCAACTTGGGCAGCGTGGCCAGGCCATAGAGGTGCTGCGCCCGGGCCTCCAGCGTGGGGGTTTCGCGGGCGTAGTCGATGCCGGCGCTGCGGCCGACCAGGAGGGGCAGGCGGGCGGGGAGGTCCTTGTCCAGCCGCTGGCGCTGCTCCCAGGGCACCGCGCCCAACAGAATCTCCATCAGATGCAGCCCGGCGAGTTCGCCGAGCTTGGTCATGCCGTGCAGATGCGGCGCCAGCCAGTCCCGCACCCCGGCCAGCAGCACGGCGTCCGACATGTCGGGCCAGTCGGCGCCTTCCACCCGGCGCATCCAGCCCAGCCGGGCGCGCATCTGCTTGGCGGCGTCGGTCCAGGGCAGGTCGCGCAGGCCGCGTTCGGCCACTGCGTCGGCCAGGGCCATGGCCACGGCGGCGGGGTCGGCGTGGGGGATGGTGCTTTCCTCCAGCACCAGCGGGCCGAAGCGCAGCCGCCGGCGGCTTTGCACCGCACCCGCGCGGGCGTCGAAGGCGGCGCCTTCCTCGCGCACGAAGCGCGCCGGAAAGCGCCGTTCCAGCACGGCGCGGTCCAGCGGTGCCGCCATGCGGATGCGGGCATCGGTGCCCTGCAATTCCAAATCGGCCACGGCCAGCAGGGCCTGGCGGCTCAAGGGGTCGGTGGCGCCAAGCCGAGCGCCCTGGCCGCTGGCCATGCGAAAGGCGCCATCCATCACCCCGCGCCGGGCAGCGATACGGTCGGGGAAGCCGGCCGCCAGCAGCGCGCCGGCATCGCCCTCGGGCAGCGCATTACCGTGCACGCCCAGGCGGCGCCGATGCAGGCTGGCCGCCCGGCGGATGCGGTGGATGGCGCCGGCATCGGCCTCACTCCGGCCATAGCCATGCAGCAGGTCCAGCCGCAGCTGAATGTCGCTCGGGGCTTCGCGGCCACGGATGGGGTCGCGTTCCTCCAGCAGCGCGGCCAGGTCGGCGGCCAGGGCCTTTTCGCCCTCGCCCTCGGCGGCCAGCAGCATGCGGGCCAGGCGGGGGTGGGTACCCATGCGGGCCATGCGGCGGCCCATGGCGGTGACACGGCCGGCATCGTCCAGCGCGTCCAGCTCGGCCAGCAGGGCGCGGGCCACCTGGAAGGTGCGCAGCGGCGGCGGGTCGAGGAAGGCCAGCGCCGCCGGCTCGGTGCCCCAAGCGGCCAGGTCCAGCGCCAGGCCGGCCAGCTCAGCCTCCAGCATCTCCGGCCGGTCCTGCGCCGCCAGGCCGCGATGCAGCGCCTCGGTCCATAGCCGTATCGCCACGCCAGCCTCGGTGCGGCCGGCGCGGCCGGCGCGCTGCTCGGCGGCGGCCTTGGAGATGCGGACGGTGATGAGGCGGGACAGGCCGGTGGCGGCATCCAGCTGCGGGGTGCGGCGGAACCCGCCATCCACCACAATCCGCACGCCCGGCACGGTCAGCGAGGTTTCGGCGATGCTGGTGGCCAGCACCACCTTGCGCCGGGTGCTTGGCCCCAGGGCGCGGTCCTGCTCGGCGGGGGGCATTTCGCCATGCAGCGGCAGCACCTCGGCATCGACATCGGCCAGACGCTCGGCGGTGCGCCTGATCTCGCTCCAGCCCGGCAGGAAGGCCAGCACGTCGCCGGGGTGCGCCCGCAATGCCTCGCGAATGGCGCTGGCCATGGCGTCGGGCAGTTCGCGCGTTTCCTTCAGGTCGCGTGGGCGGTAGCTCAGCGCCACCGGGTAGGCGCGGCCCAGGCTTTCCACCACGGGTGCCGGCTCGGCCTCGGTGGCGCCACGGCGCATCAGCGTGGCGAAAACCCCGCCATCCAGCGTGGCCGACATGGCCAGCAGCCGCAATTCCGGGCGCAAGGCTCGTTGCAGATCCAGGCACAGCGCCAGGGCCAGGTCGGTATCCAGATTGCGCTCATGCGCTTCGTCGAACACCACCGCCGCCACACCTTCCAGCGCAGGGTCTGATTGCAGGCGCCGCACCAGCAGGCCTTCGGTGATCACCTCCACCCGCATGGCCGGGCCGCCATGGCGGTCCAGCCGGGTGGCCAGGCCGATGGTTTCGCCCAAGGGCTCGCCGCACAAATCCGCCATGCGGCGGGCGGCGGCGCGGGCGGCGACACGGCGGGGTTCCAGCACCACAATCTTTTGGCCAGCAGCCCAGGGCTCGTCCTTCAGCACCAGCGGCACCAGCGTGGTTTTGCCGGCGCCGGGCGGTGCGATCAGCACGGCATTGCTGGCCGCGCGCAGCGCCGCGCACAGCGCCGGCAGGGCTTCGGTAACGGGCAGGTCCGGCAGTTCCATGCGCCGCGTGTAGGGCTGGGCGCCACGCTTGTCACCACAGCGCGGGTTGACGCCGCCTTCGCCCCGCCGGACCCTGGGATGGCAAAGAAGGAACGTCCCCTTGCGCCTGCTCGTGGCCGCCGATACCGGCGGCACCTTCACCGATGTTGCCGTTTACAACCCCGCCAGTGGCCAGCTTGGCTTCGGCAAGACGCTGACAACCTATGCCGACCTGGTGGAAGGCGTGCTGACCGGCCTTGGCGAAACCGGCGCGGCGCCTGCCGAGATGGCGCTGCTGCGGCACGGCACCACGCATGTGATCAACGCCTTTCTGCAACGGCGCGGCGCCCGCACGGCACTGGTGACGACGGAGGGCTTCCGCGACGTGCTGGAGATTGCCCGTGGCAACCGGCCAGTGCCGTTCGACCTTTCCTTCCGGCGCGACCCGCCCTTGGTGCCGCGCCCGCTGCGCTTTGAGGTGCCCGAGCGCATCGGTGCCGATGGCCAGGTGATTGCACCGCTGGACACCGCTGCCCTGGCCGAAGTGGCGGGCCAGTTGCAGGGGGTGGAGGCTGTCGCCATCAGCTTCCTCAATGCCTACGCCAACCCGGCGCATGAGGAACAGGCCGCCGCGCTGCTGCGCGCCGCGCTGCCCGGTGCCTACATCACCACCGGCACCGCGCTTTCCCGCGAGTGGTTTGAATACGAACGGACCGCCACCGCCGTGGCCAATGCCTTTGTGGGCCCCAAGGTGGCGGCCTATGCCAGCGGCTTCGCCACCCGGCTGAACGAGCGTGGCTTTACCGGGCAGTTGGCCATGATGGGCAGCAATGGCGGCGCCATGCCCTTTCCGGCTGCGGTGGAACGCCCGGTTTCGCTGGTGGAATCGGGGCCGATCGGCGGGGTTATCGCCGCCGCCGAATATGCCCGGGCGCTGGATATTCCGCGCATGGTGGCCTTCGACATGGGCGGCACCACGGCCAAATGCGCCTTGGTGGAGGATGGCCAGTTTGAGGTGCAGTCCACCTATTGGGTGGGTGGCTATGAGCGTGGCTTTCCGCTGCGCACGCCGGTGCTGGATATTGTGGAGGTTGGTGCCGGCGGTGGCTCAATCGCATGGGTGGACCCGCAGGGCCGGCTGCGCGTTGGCCCGCGCAGCGCGGGCAGCGAGCCCGGGCCGGTGGCGTTCCGGCGCGGCGGCACCGAGCCGACCGTGACCGATGCCAACCTGGTGTTGGGCCGGATTGGTGGCGCCAACTTCCTGGGCGGTAAGCTGGCGCTGGACCGCGAGGGTGCGGCGGAGGCCATCATGGCCAGGCTGGCGCGGCCGCTGGGCTATGATGCGGCGGAAGTGGTGGCGCGGGGCGTGCTGGATTTGGCCAGCACGCTGATGGCCGGCGCGATCAAGGAAATAACCGTGGCGCGCGGGCATGATGTGCGCGCCTTCACCCTGTGTGCCTTTGGCGGCGGCGGGCCGCTTTTCGCCGGGGATCTGGCCCGTTCGCTCGGCATTCCGCGCGTGCTGATTCCGCCGCAACCGGGCAATTTCTCCGCCCTGGGCATGCTGCTGGCCGGCGCCCGGCTGGATGTTTCGCGCAGCATTGTGGCCGACCTTTCGGATGCCGGCATGGCCACGCTGAGCGCCGCCGCCAGCGCGGTGCGGCAGGAGGCCGAGGCCGCCGCCGCCCGCGAGTTCAACGGCGCCGCCGCCAGCCTGCGTGCCCTGGCGGAAATGCGCTATCGCGGGCAACGCCATACCGTGCTGGTGGAACTGGGCGCGCAGATCAGTGCCCCGGGCATTCGCGCCGCCTTTGAGGCGACCTATGCCAAGCGCTATGGCCGCAGCCTGGGCGACGACTTCCAGCCCGAGGTGGTGGCGCTGCGCATCATCGCTGAAGCGCCCGCCGCCAAGCCGGCACTGAGCGCCCTTGCCCCCAGCGCCAGCGGCGCGCCCGCACCGGTGGCCACCCGACCGCTGCACACGCGGGAAGGCTGGGTGGAGGCGCCGGTTTGGCGGCGCGAACACCTGCCCGCCGGCTTCTGCTTCACCGGCCCGGCCATTGTTGAGGAATACGGCGCCACCATGTTGTTGGGGACCGGCGATGCCGCGACCGTGGGTGCGCTTGGCGAGATCAGCGTGGAGATTTCCCTGTGAGCGATCCGATCACGCTGGAAATCATCCGGCACGAACTGCTCTCCATCCCCAACCAGATCGAGCGGAATATCGAGCGCACCGCCTTCAGCCCGCTGGTGCAGGAATACAAGGACTACGCCGTGGGGCTGGTGGACCCCGAGGGCGCGCTGGTCTGCCAGTCTCGCGGCAGCCTGCCGATTTTCGTGGCCAATGCGCTGGGCACCGCCGTGCGTTCGGGCCTGGCGCTGTATGGCGCCGAGAATCTGCAGCATGGCGATGCCGTCATCAGCAATGAGGCCGCCAGCCTGGGCCAGCACCTGAACAATGTGGTGCTGTACACGCCGGTGCGGGACGGCGCGACGCTGCTGGGTTTCTTCGCCGTGCTGGTGCACTGGATGGATCTGGGCGGCATGGCGGTGGGCAGCAGCGCCGTTACCACCAGCACCGACATTTGGCAGGAAGGCATTCAATACCCCACAGTGAAGCTGCTTTCACGCGGCGAGCGACAGGCAGAAATCTTCCGCATCATCACCGCCAATACCCGCTTCCCCCGGCTGGTGCTGGGGGATTTGGAGGCGCAGATCGCCGGTTGCCTGTTGGGCCGCGACATGGTGCTGGAAGTGCTGGGCCGCCGGGGCGCCGCCACGCTGGGCGAGGCCATTGCCACCATGCGGCGCCAGGCCAATGCCCAGGCCGCCAGCGTCATCCGCAGCATTCCGCCGGGGCGCTACACCGCCGAATCCTACCTGGATGATGACGGCATCCGGCTGGGCCAGACCATTCCAGTGAAGGTGGCCATTCATGCCGATGGCGAGAACCTGACCATCGACCTTTCGGGCCTGGGCGCGCAGATGGCCGGGCCGAGCAATGCCGGGCGCAATGGCGGCGCGGTGGCGGCCAGCCGCATTGCCGCCAAATACCTGCTGACGCCGGAGGAGCCGGTGAATCAGGGCGATTTCGACCGGCTGGTGGTGGAGGCGCCGGACGGCACCTTCCTGACCGCTCGGCCGGAAGCGCCCATTGCGGGTTCCGGCAACACCATCCCGACCGTGGTGGACACCATTCTGCGCGCCTTGGGCGAGGCGCTGCCGGCCCGCGCCCGCGCGGCGCATCATGGCACCTACGGCGTGCACAGCATGGCCGGGCGCCTGCCCCGCACCGGAGAGCTGTTCTACAACCTGGACACCGCCACCGGCGGCTGGGGCGCCACCGCCGAGGAAGACGGCGCCTTTCCGCTGCGCAGCAACGCGCATGGCGATGTGCCCGATATTCCCGCCGAGATGCAGGAGGCGCTGTACCCCTACCGGCTGCGCGCCAAGCGGCTGCGGCCCGACAGCGGCGGCCCAGGCCGGCGGCGCGGCGGCATTGGCGTGGTGAAGGAATACGAAATCACCCACCCCTGCCGGCTGAACCTGAAGTTTGAGCGTGGCCAATGCCCGCCCTGGGGCCTGGCCGGCGGTGGCGAGGGTGCGACCAGCCAGGTGGCGATCATTCGCGCCAATGGCAGCACCACCCACGCGCTGAAGGGCAGTTTTGATTTGGTGCCGGGCGATGCCGTGCACGTCATCTCGGGTGGCGGTGGCGGCTATGGCCCCGCCTGGCAGCGCGAGACCGAGCTGGTGCTGACCGACCTGGCGCATGGCTACATCAGCGCCGAACACGCCGCCGCAGCCTATGGCGTCATCCTCAACCAAGACGGCTCGATGAACGAAGCCGCCACCCATGCCCGCCGGCAGGAGATGCAGTCATGATCGCACGCCGCCCGCTTCTCGCCTCCCTGCTCGCCAGCCCCGCCTTGGCGCAACCAGCCCCGGAATGGCCGGACCATCCGGTGCGTATCCTGATTGGCTTTGGCGCTGGTGGTGTCTCGGACGTTGCCACCCGGCTGCTGATCGAGGGGCTGCGGCCGCGCCTGCCTGGTTCGGTGTTTGTGGTGGAAAATCGCGGTGGTGCCTCGGGCATGGTGGCCGCCGCGCTGGTGGCCCGGGCGGCGCCGGATGGCCACACGCTGCTGGGCGCGCCGGGCACCATCACCATTGTGCCTTCCATGATGAAGAACCAGCAGATTGACGTGCTGAAGGACCTGGTGCCGATCAGCCTGTTTGCCACCAGCCCCAATGTGCTGGTGGTGCATCCGGATTTTCCGGCGCGGACGGTGGCCGAATTCGTGGCGCATGTGAAATCCCGCCCGCGGGACGAGTTGGCCTATGCCCATTCCGGCATTGGCACCACGGTGCAGCTGATGATGGGCATGCTGACCCGGGCGGCGGGCTTGGGTCTGCGCGACATTCCCTACCGCAGCAGCAATGAGAGCATTGCGGCCTGCGTGGCTGGGCAGGTGCCCATGGTGGCGTCCTCCACCAATTCGGCGCTCAGCTTCATCCAGGCTGGGCAGGTGCGTGCCCTGGCGCTGGCCAGCCAGCGCCGCAGCGCGTTTTTGCCGGATGTACCCACCTTCGCCGAGGCCGGCTTTGCCGATGTGATCTCGGAGACCTGGTTCGGCCTGTTCGCACCGCCGGGTACCAGCCCGGCCCTGGTGCAGCGCATTGCCACGCTGTGCGACCAGGTGATGGCCGAACCGCAGATGCGCCAGCGCTTCGCCCTGCTGGGCGCCGAGCCGGTGGGCCTGGGCCCGCAGGCCTTTACCGAGTTGATGGCGCGCGAGGTGGCGCAGTTCCGCACCCTGACGCGCCAGATGGGCCTGCAGCCCGAATAGATGACCAATCCCCCCAAGACTCCCAGCCTGGTTCTGACCCTGGGGCTGGCGGCGTTTTCCACCTCCTTCGCCGGCCGGCTGACCGACCCGCTGGTGCTGGTGCTGGCGCAGGAATTCGGCGCCACGGCCCAGGATGTGGCCCTGCTGGGCGCGGCCTACACGCTGCCCTTTGCGCTCATACAACCCGTGCTGGGGCCGGTGGGGGATGCGCTGGGCAAGCAGCGGGTGATGCTGGTGGCGCTGGGGCTGACCGGGCTGATGCTGGTGGCCTGCGCGCTGTCGCCCAGCCTGGGGGCGCTGTTCGTGTTCCGCGCCCTGGCCGGGGCGGCGGCGGGTGGTGTGATGCCGCTGGCGCTGGCGGTGATGGGCGACCGTGTACCGATGGCGCAGCGCCAGGTCGCCATTGCCCGGCTGCTGGTGCTTTCCATCAGCGGCCAAGCGGCGGGCGGCTTTGTCACCGGCGTGCTGGAAGGCTTTATCGGCTGGCGTGGCGTGACCCTGCTGTGCGCCGGGCTGGCGGGGGCCGCCGCGCTGGTGATGCTGCTGGCCGCCCGGCGCGCCCCGCCCGAGGCCAGCACCCGCTTCAGTCCTGGGTTGGCAGTGGAGCGCTACATCACCTTGTGGCGCACCCGCGCCGCGGTGGTCTGCTACGCGGCGGTGTTTGTCGAGGCCATCATGGTCTTCGGCCTGTTCCCCTACATTGCCCCCATCCTGGCCCGGCTGGACCTGGGCGGCCCGCCCGAGGCCGGGCTGGTGGTGGGGGCATTCGGCGTGGGTGGGCTGGTTTACGCCATGCTGGCACCGCGCATGCTGGCGCGGTTGGGCCAGGGCCGCATGGTGCAGGCGGGCGGCATGCTGGCGGCGCTTAGTTTTTGTGTGTTTGCCGTTTCACCCTGGCTGGCGCTGTTCGTGGCCGCTGGGCTGCTGCTCGGCACCGGCTTCTACATGATCCACAACAGCATCCAGACCCGCGTCACCGAGGTTGCCCCCACCGCCCGTGGGTCGGCCACGGCGATGCACGCCTTCAGCTTCTACTGCGGGCAGTCGGTGGGGGTGGCGGTGTTTGGCGTGGTGGCCGCCGGGCTGGGGCTGGTGCCCACGCTGCTGGCCTGCGCCGTGGGGGCGGTGGCGCTGGGCACCTGGCTGGGGGTTGGCGCCGGGGCGAACAGAAAGTGATTCAGCGCCAGG
>CANFIE010000050.1 GCA_947446625.1 Acetobacteraceae bacterium
CCAATGGCGGCCAGCCGTGCGGCGCCCTTCGGCGCCGCCTCGGCAAAAAGCACGTTCAGCCGCGCCACGCGGGCGGGCGGCGTGCGCGCCGGCACCAGCGCGGCAATCCACGCTTCGGCCCTGAAGCCGGGTAGCCCAGCTTCCTCCGGCGTCGGCACCTCGGGCAGCAGCGGGCTGCGCGTGGCCGCACCAATCACCAGCGCGCGCACCGTGCCGCTGCGAATATGCGGCACGGAGGACGCCACCGGGTCGATCATCATGCTCGTCTCCCCGGTAATCACCGACTGCATGGCCGGGCCGCCACCCCGATACGGCACATGCAGCATGTCCACCCCGGCGCTGGCCAGAAAGTTAATGCTACCCAGATGGATCGCACTGCCAATGCCGCCGCTGGCATAGGCATACTTGCCCGGCTCGGCCCGCAGCATGGCCAGCCAGCCCGCCAGGTCCCGTACTGGCGAGGCCGCATTCACCACCACCACCTGCGCCAACGAACCCGGCGCGTAAACGCCCACGAAATCCGCCACCGGGTCAAACGGCAGCCGTGCCACCAAGTGGGGTACAATGGCATGCGAACTGGAGGTGATGAGGATGGTGTGGCCATCCGCCTCGGCCTTCGCCGCGGCTTCGGTGCCCACCACAATGCCGGCGCCGGTGCGGTTTTCCACCAGCACAGGCTGGCCAAGGATTTCCCCCAGCGAGGCCGCCAGCACCCGCGCCGTAACATCGGTGCTGCCACCGGGCGCAAAGGGCACAATCACCCGCAACTGCCGATCAGGAAAGTTCTGTGCCACGGCCAAGCCGGGCAGGGTCATGGCAAGCAAAAGCGCGGCAAGCAGGCGCAGGGTGAGCATGGGCATTTCCTCGGGGCTTTCGACCAGCATGCCGCAATTCACCCCATGCTGGCCAGCGCCGCCCGGCGCCCCTATCCTACCCGCAAGCGCCAGCAAGGCGCGGCAATACGCAGGGAGGAACCAGGATGCGCCGTCGCCATCTGCTGCTCGGGGCTGCGCTCAGCCCACCCGCCGCCTGGCCCGCCTTCGGGCAGGCCGAGTTCCCCGACCATCCCATCACCATCGTGCTCGGCTATGCGCCGGGCGGCCTGACCGATGTGGTCACCCGCCAGGCCACCGAGCCGATGCAGCGCGTGCTGGGCCGCCCGCTGCTGGTGGAAAACCGCACCGGCGGCGCCACCGCCGTCGCCTCCACCTACGTCGCCCAGGCGCGGCCCGATGGCTACACCCTGCTCATGGGCACCTCGTCGCTGGCCATCAACCCCACGCTGCAACCCAACCTGACCCCGCGCGACCCCGTGGCCGCCTTCGCCCCCATCGGGCCGTTCTGCTACAGCGCCCAGGTGTTGCTGGTGCGCGCCGGGCTGCCGGTTCGCACCATCGCCGAGTTCATCGCCTATGCCCGCGCCCGTCCAGGCCAACTCAACTTCGCCAATTCCGGCAATGGCGCGGTCAACCACCTGCTGGCCGTCATGTTCAACCGCGCCGCCGGTATCACCGCCTCCAACGTGCCCTATCGCGGCGCCACCCCGGGGCTGACCGACCTGCGCGCCGGCACCGTGGATGCCACCTTCGCCACGCCGCAGGACTGCCAGCCCCTGGTGCAGGACGGTGCCGCCCGCATGCTCGCTGTCTCATCCCGAGACCGCCTGGCCCTGCTACCGGCACTCCCCGCCCTGGCCGAAAGCATCCCCGGCTTCCACGGCGTCTTCTCCGTCTGGCTCTTTGCCCCCGCCGGCACGCCTGAACCGATCATCGCCAAGCTCAGCGCCGCCCTGGCCGCTGCCAAGGCAGACCCCGGCCTGCGCGAACGCGCCGCCGCCGGTGCCGTGGTGCTGGTGCCTGGCGGCCCGGCAGAACTCGCCGCCGAAATGCGCGCCGAAGCCGCGACCTGGGGCCGGCTGATCCGCGACGCCGAGATCAAGCCGGACTGAACCGCCCGGCGCCTCGCCTCAGCGCCGTACGCTCCAGCTTGCGCGCCCATTCAGCACCGCCGGGTCCATGCCAGCGGTGCGCTTGTAGCTCATGATCACCGCCTCAAGCTCGGCGTGGCTGGCCACATCCTCCAGGCGCTCAAAGCCACCTGGGGCGCGCTCATGCACAATATCCATCACCCGGTCCGGGCCGTCGCCCCGATTGGCCTGCACCACGGCGGCGGTGGCGGGCCGGCGCTCGGCCTCGTAGCGCGCCAGCCCGGCCTGCCAATCTGGCGCCGTGGCCAGCTCCCGCGCCAAAATCCGCGCATCCAATATCGTCTGCGACGCCCCATTGGAGCCAATCGGGTACATCGGGTGCGCCGCATCGCCCAGCAGCGTGGCGCGGCCCTTGGTCCACCACGGCAGCGGGTCGCGGTCCACCATGGGAAATTCATACACCGCCTCGGCCGAGCGGATCAGCGCCGGCACATTCAGCCAGCCGAAATCCCACTCCTCGAACAGCGGCAGGAATTTGCCAATCTCCGCCGGCCGGTTCCAATCCTCCCGCGCCCACAGCGTCTCGGTCGGAAAGCGCTGCTCCGCAATCCAGTTCACCAGGCTCTGCCCATCAGCGGTGCGGCCAATGGGGTAGCAGACGAATTTCTGGTCACGGTGCCCGGCCTGCACCATGGAAGCGCCGCTCAAGTAATCCGGCGCCACCGAGGTTGCCCGCCACAGCAGCGCGCCATTCCATTTCGGCACGCCCTCGTCGGGGAAAAACCCCTGCCGCACCACGCTATGAATGCCATCCGCCGCCACCAGCACATCGCCCTGTGCCGTACTGCCATCGGCAAAATGGGCGGTCACGCCCGCAGCGTCCTGCTCAAACCCCAGCAGCCGCTGCCCGGCCCGCACCTTGTCCGCGCCCAGCCGCGCCGTTGCCGCCTGCCACAGCATCATCTGCAACCGCCCGCGATGCACGCTGTACTGCGGCCAGTCATACCCCGCCGCCACGCCACGCGGCTCCCGCCAGATCACCTGGCCAAAGCGGTTGGCATAGACGAATTCCCGCGTGGCAATGCCAATCCCGGCCAATTCATCACCCAGCCCCAGTTCAATCAACTCGCGCACGCTGTGCGGTTGCAGGTTGATGCCAACCCCCAGCGGCCGCACCTCGGCGTTCGCCTCATGCACGGAGCAGTCAATGCCCGCTGCATGCAGCGAAAGCGCCGCGCTCAACCCGCCAATGCCGCCACCAATCACCAATACTCGCATGGCCTGCGTCTCCTGCCCTTGGCGTCAGTTTACCCCAGCTTGCGCGCCGCCAGCACCCGGTAGCGCACCGCGCCGCGCCGCAGCAGGGTTTCCAGCGTCATGCCGCCAATGTCGGCTTCCTCGCGCAGCCCTCGCCCCAGCAGCCCCAGCCAGAAGGCGCGGCGCCGTTGCCGGGCCAGTGGCGCGGCCAACTCCTCGGCACTGCGCGCCAGGGTCAACTCGGTCAAATCCGCCTCGCGCACCAATTCCAGCCCGGCGGCGGCCATGTGCCCCAGCCAGCCCTGCCGGCTGGGTGCCACCGGGCAGCGCCACAGGCGCTTGAACACCGCCACATCCCGCATCGCATCAGCTGGCAGGTTCTCCTCCGGCATGTCGTCCACCATCACCATATGGCCGCCCGGGCGCAGTGCCCCGGCCAGATTGGCCATGGTCCGCGCCGGGTCGGCGCTGTGGATCAGGCTCTCAATCCCCACCACCAGGTCAAACTCGCCGGGCAGCGGGTCGTCATAGCTCTGCACCGCAATGCTGAAGCGCTCGGTCAGCCCGCGCCGCTCGGCTTCCAGCCGGCCACGCCGGGCCTGCACCTCGCTCAGCGTCACGCCCAGCCATTGCCCGCCCATTTGCGGCAACAGGTCCAGCGCGGTGGCGCCATAGCCGCAGCCGGCATCCAGCACGCGCGGCTCGGCCGGCAAGTCCAGCCCCTCCAGCATCAGCCGATGCACCAGCATCGGGCTGGTCGGGCCGCCGGCAGGGTCGCGCAGCGCCCTGTGCACCGGCTGGGCCTGGTTATCCTGCTCGCGCCGGTGGTTGCGCATCGCCTCCAGCCGGTCCAGCCAGCGATAGTAGCGCACCACCCGGCGGCGTTGCTTCTCAGCCTGAATGTCCATGCTGCACCCATCCTCGCTGCCCCTTGCGCTCTACGGTGCGCCCGCAACGAAGGCAATGGTGACGCCATCGCCGCGCGGTTCTAACCTCCGCCCAACGGCTCAGGAGGAACATGGCCATGGCACGCGTTGGTTTTATCGGTCTCGGCAACATGGGCGGCCACATGGCCCGCAACCTGCTCAAGGCAGGGCATGAGGTCATTGGCTTCGACCTTTCCGCCTCGGCGCTGGAAGCCTTCGTGGCCGCGGGCGGCAAGCCGGCGCGCAGCGGGGTGGAGGCAGCCCAGGGCGCCGAATTCCTCGTCACCATGCTGCCCGCCGGCCAGCATGTGCGTGATACCTACCTGACCCAATCCGGCCTGGCCGCCGCCACCGCCCCTGGCGCCATCCTCATCGACAGTTCCACCATCGATGTTGCCACAGCCCGCGAAGTGGCCGCCGCCATGCCGCGCCCGATGCTGGATGCCCCGGTTTCCGGCGGCACCATGGGCGCCGAGAACGGCACGCTCGCCTTCATGGTCGGCGGCCCGAAGGACGCCTTCGACAAGGCCCAGCCCATCTTCCAGGCCATGGGCAAAACCATTGTGCATTGCGGCGGCCCCGGCAACGGCCAGGTGGTCAAGGCCTGCAACAACATGATGCTCGCCGTCACCATGATCGGCACCTGTGAGGCCTTCATCATGGCCGAGAATCTCGGTGTCTCGGCGCAAACCCTGTTCGATGTCACCAGCAAGGCCACGGCGCAGAGCTGGGCCATCACCAGCTATTGCCCGGTGCCCGGCCCGGTGCCCACCAGCCCGGCCAATCGTGGCTACACCCCGGGCTTTGCCGCCGCGCTGATGCACAAGGACCTCGGCCTGGCCCAGCAGGCCGCAGCCGATGCCAATATGCAGGCCAGCATGGGTGCGCAGGCCTTGGCGTTCTACCAGCGATTCGTTGCCGAAGGCGGTGGCGGCAAGGATTTTTCCGGCATCATCGAGATGCTGCGAAAGGGTTAAACTTTCCCGCAAACATCGGCGATTTCCTCCAGTCTTCGCATTGCAATCTGTTTGACGAATTTGTGAAGTCGCAAGCAGGCCGGAATGCGTCACAAGAGGGGGGTGAATCGCCAGCGCCACACCTGCCCGCCATGGGCTGACCAAAGGGTCCCACAATGGGAATCGCCATGAGGGCTCACCTCCCGGCGGACCTGCGGGAAGCCATGCCCCCGCCCAGCGGCGCCAGCACCATGGCGTCGTTGGTTGAGGTTGTGCCAGCGGCGATGCTGCTACTCGACCCCGCGGATCTCTCCGTGGTGGCGGGCAATGCCGAAGCCTGCAGGTTGCTGGCGCCGGGTGGGGCTGAACTGGCCACCGCCTGGCTCCGTGTTCTCGCGGCCAATCAGGGCGCACGGCTGGCCCAGTTGCTGCGCGGCGGAAGCGCCGGCTGCTTCGAGGCCACGCTGCAGCCCAGCGGCGCCCCGGCCATCGAAGCACAGCTTCGCGCCCGTATTGCCCCGGTGGAAGACCGCCCGCTGCTGGCCGTCACCATTGAGGATATCACCGGCCGCAAGCAGTCCCTGGCAGCGCAATTGGCCGCCGAGCAGGACCGCGCCCTGCTGCTGCGTGAACTCGACCACCGGGTGCGCAACCTCTTCGCAGTCATCGCGGGGCTGGTCACCTTCTCCGCCCGTGGCGCCTCCAACCCGCAGGCCATGCGCGCCACGCTGCTGGGCCGGATTGACGCCCTGGCCCGCGCGCATGACCTGGTGCGCCCCGCCCTGGCCGGCGCCACCCCGCCCGGCACGGCCGACAGCACCCGCCACTGCACCTCGCTGCATATGCTGGTGGAGGCATTGCTGGCCCCCTTCCGCATTGGCGGAGACGTGCCGCGCCTGACCATCGAGGGTGAGGATGTGCCGATTGGCGGCCTGGCCGCGCCGCCTTTGGCCCTGGCCCTGCATGAACTGGCCACCAACGCCGTGCGCCACGGCGCCCTGGCCGAAGCCGGTGGCCGCCTGACCTTGCGCTGGGTGCTGGATGAACCCACCGGCCAACTGCACCTGACCTGGCAGGAAGCCGCGCCCGGCGGCCATGAGGCCCCCGCCGCCAGCCCGGGCGTGGGTCAGCGTCTGGTGACCACCTGCGCCCAGCAACTGGGTGGTGATGCCAGCTTCAACTGGCGGGCCGACGGCTTGCTGGTGAGCATGGCCATTCCGCTGGAACGCCTGCTCGGTTGAGCTCTCAGGCGCGCCAGCGCCGATGCATCCACAAATACTGGCCGGGATATTCCCGTACCCAGCCGGCAATCACGTCATTCATCATCTGCGTGGCGCCGGCCACATCCACCTTGCCCTCCGCATCGCGTGGCAGGTCCAGCGCCTCGGTCATTTCCAGCCGAAACCGCCCGCCCGGCAGCCGAATGGCTCGCGCCCCATGCACAGGGCAGTCATGCCGCCGCGCCAGTTGCGCCACCAGCGGGTTGGCAAAGGCCGGCCGGCCCAAAAACTCAATCTTCGGCCCTCGGCTGAAATGCTGGTCCACCAGCATCCCCACCAACTCGCCTTCCTCCAGCGCCTCGGTCATCCGGCGCGGCGCCAGCAGGCCGGCGGCAATCAGCTTGCCCATCATACCGCGCCGCAGCCGCAGAATTTCCTCCGCCACCACCGGGTTGTTCGGCGTGCGGTACAGCACCGCCGAGGCCACGCCATGCCGCGCCGGCACCAGCGCCGGCAATTCCCAATTGGCCAGATGCGCGCTGAACAGCAGCACCGCGCCGCTGCCGCGCAGCGCCTCGGTCCGCGCCACCACCTCGGGCGCCGCCAGAATGCGGCCATCCGGGTCCGGATGCTGCGGGTTGAAGTCATACATCCGGCCCAGATGCACGTATTCGCAGGCCACCCGGCCCAGATTGTCCCAGGCCTCGCGCACAATGCGCCGGTGCGCTGCGTCATCCATCTCGGGGAAGGCGGCGCGCACATTCTCCAGCGCAATGCGCTGCTGCTTCAGCAGCGGGCCAATGCTGCGCGCCAGAAAACCGCCCAGCGCCGTAGCGCGGTCCGGCCCCAGGGCGCGAATGCAGCCAAACCCCGCACGCAGCAGCAGGGCTACCAGCCGGGCCAGAAGCGGGTGCATGGCGCTACAGGGTCACCACGATCTTGCCGAACACCTTGCGTGATTCCAGCCGGTGCAGCGCCGTCTCGTATTCGTCCAGCGTGGTCAGCGTGTCGATCACCGGGGTAATCCCCTCGGCCATCTTCGCCAGCCCTTCGGCCACGTTGCGCACATTGCTGCCAAAGCTGCCAATCAACCGCAACTGCCGCTGGAACAGCATCATCAGGTTGGTCTCGGCGGAAACCCCGCTGGTGGAACCGCAGGTGACCAACCGCCCGCCCATGCACATGGAAAGCAGGCTGCCCGCCCAGGTGCTGGCGCCCACATGCTCAAACACCACATCCACGCCGCGCTTCTTCGTCACCTTGCGGCACACGCTCTCAAACCGCTCGGTGGTGTAGTTCACCACATGGTCGCAGCCCAGCGCCTCGGCCTTGGCGCGCTTTTCCTCGTCGCCCACGGTGCCGATCACGGTGCAGCCAATGGCCTTGGCCATCTTCACCGCCGCGGTGCCAATGCCTGAACCCGCGGCATGCACCAGCACCGTCTCGCCCGGCTGCAACTGCGCATTGTCGAACAGCATGTGCTGCACGGTGGAAAACCCCACGGCGGCGCATGCGGCATGCTCGGTCGCCACCGCATCCGGCACCGCCACGCAAAGCCGCGCCAGCACGTTCAGGCGTTCCTGAGCAAAGCCATTCACATGAAAGCCGCGCACGCCGGCGATGTTCTCGCACAGATTGTCGCGCCCGGCCTTGCAGTAGCGGCAGGTGCCGCAGGTAATGGCGCCATAGGGCACCACCCGCTGGCCCACGCGCCAGGCGGTCACGCCCTCGCCCACGGCAATCACCTCGCCCACCGCTTCCACACCCACGGAAATGGGCAGGTTGCGCTTGGCGAAGGCCATGCCGCGCCAGCCCCACACGTCAATGTGGTTCAGCGCCATGGCTAGGTTGCGCAGCTGCACCTCACCGGGGCCGGGCGGCGGCGGCGGTTCAATCTCCACAAGTCGCAGGTCGCGGTCAGCGAATAATTGCAGCGCGCGCATGGCAGCAGCCTTCAAACCGGAGACGCGGCCAGCACCAGGCAGGAATTCTGCCCGCCGAAGCCGAAGGAGTTGGACAGCACCCGTTCCACCCTGGCGTCGCGCGCCACATTGGGCACCACGTCCAGCACAATGGCGGGGTCGGGGTTGTGGTAGTTGATGGTCGGCGGCAGCTTCTGATCGCGGATCGTCAGCAGGCTGAACACCGCCTCAATCGCGCCGCTGGCGCTGATGGAATGCCCGATCATTGACTTGTTGGACGAAGCCGGCGGCACCCGGGCGCCGAACACCGTCTGCATCCCCAGGCACTCCATCTTGTCATTCTCGGGCGTGGAGGTGCCGTGCGCGTTCACGTAGTCGATCTGCTCCGGCGTCACCCCGGCATCATCCAGCGCCCGGCGCATCGCCGTCACAATGGTGCTGCCATCGGGGTTGGAGCGGGTGCGGTGGAAGCCGTCGGCAAACTCGCCGCCGCCCAGCACATAGCCCAGCGGCCTGGCACCCCGCGCCTTGGCATGCGCGGCGCTTTCCAGCACCAGGCAGGCGGCACCCTCGGCCATCACAAAGCCATCACGCGTGGCGTCAAACGGCCGAGACGCTGTCTCGGGCGAATCATTCCGCGTGGACAGCGCCTGCAACAGCGAAAACCTGATCAGCGATTCCGGCGTAATGCTGGCCTCGGTGCAAATGCACAGCACCGCCTCGGCCTCGCCGTACCAAATCGCCTCCATGGCAAACTGAATCGCCGTCACGCCGGTGGCGCAGGCCGTGCTCAGCGCCAGCGGCGCGCCGCGGGTGCCATACTGCGCAGCCAGCCGGGCAGGGGGGCCAACCAGCAGCGTCCGGTCGCGCCGCATTTCCTCGGGCGGCATACCCACCATCGCCGGATAAGTCGGCGTATTGGCCCGGGCGGCGGCGGCCACGCGGTCGGCCATTTCAATCTCAATCGGCGGCATGCCCAGCACCAGCGGCCCCGGAAAACCACCCTTGCCGCCCAGCCCCGCCATGGCCAGCGCCTCGTCGGCGGCCATTTCGGCATAGCGATGCATGCGGTCAGCCGAGCGCACGAACCGCCCGCCGGCTTCCTCCGGCAGCATCACCGTGCCGGCGAAACTGGTCTTCAGGTTGGCGGTGTCAAACCGGGTAATCGGTCGCACGCCGGAACGTCCGGCCACCAGCGCCGCCCAATTATCCACCACGCCAAACCCCAGCGGAGACACCAGGCCCAGCCCGGTTACCGCCACCACTGGCCTGCCCCGATGGTCCTTCATACCGCCTCCACCAGCGCCAGGGCCTCGCCGCGCCAGGGGCCAAAGCCGCTCACCAGCGTCTGCGGCGCCTCGCCGGCCTGGGCCAGCAGCGCGGCCAGGGCCACGGCGGCGGCAAAGCTCGCCTCCGCCCCATGGCCCAGCAAATCCCCAATGAAGAGCGGCTGCCCCAACCCGGCCCCGGCCAAAAACGCCGTCTCGGCTGCCATTGCCTCGGTCACGCCGGTGGCGGTGCTGAACACCGCCGCGCCCGGCCGCAACCGCCCGCCAAACTGGCCCAGCAGCACCGCCGCACTGGCCTCGGCGGTATCGGCACCCTGGCGCGTTGCCATGCTGGTGGCCACCTGGGTCAGCCGGGCAAAGGGCGTGGCGCCCCGCGCCCGGGCATGCCCGGCTTCCTCCAACAGCAAAAACGCGCCAATCCCGCCCAGGCAGAACCCGCCGCCATTCGCCCCACGCTCGGCCACCGGCTGCCAGGGGCCGCGCCAGGGCAAGCCGCCGCAGCCATAGGTGAACAGGTCATCCCAGCGCGCCGGGCTGGTCGCCCCGCCCACCAGTGCCATCTCACCGCCGCCCAGGGCAATCTTGGCCATGCCCAACCGCAGCGCATCCGCCGCCGCCGCCTCGCCGCCCATCAGGGTTCGAGACGACCGCGCCACGCCATGCACCATGGTGATGCTGCCAGCCAGCAGGTTGGGCAACTGCGCCAGGAACAGCGTGGGCCGCAGCCCCGCCATCACCCGCTGATTCAACCAGCCGCCCAACTCCGCCGCCGGCACGCCCGCCATATCGGCAAAAATCGCCTCATCCAGCGCGGTATCGCGCTCACCACCGCCGGCGGCCACAATCAGGTCAATCCCGGCGCCCAGGGTCTTGGCCCCGGCCGAATCCAGCGCCAGCCCGGCGGTAAAGCTGCCCAGCCGCTGCCAGGTTTCCATCTGCCGGAAATCCCGGCGCGGAATTTGGCTCTCAAACGGCAGGCTCGGCAGCGGGTGGATGCTCCAGGGCGCGAAGCTCGTCTCATCCAGCACCGGCCCGGCCGCCGGGTCGCGCAGCGCGGCCAGATGCGGCGCCAGCCCTTCCCCCAACGAGGTCGCCAGCCCTATCCCGGTGATCCAGACCTCGCGCATCACGCCGCCTCGGGCACGGTCATGCCCAGTGCGCGGCAGCGGTCACGCAGCAATTGCGCCAATTCCGGCGAGGGAAAGGGCAGGGCGCGCAAGGTCAGTTCCGTCTCGCACACGCGCTTGCCATTGCTGGTAATGCGCGCCGTGGTCACGGCATAGCCCGAGCCTTCGTGCACCATGGTGGCCTCAACCTCCAGCGTGGCCTCCGGCAGCACCAGGCTGCGCAGTTTGGCCTCCTTCACGCTGGCCAGCAGAGGCATGCGGCTGAACCCCAGCCGCCGCGCCAGCAGAAAGCCGCTGGCCTGCGCCATGGTCTCAATCAGCAGCACGCCCGGCATCAACGGAAAGCCCGGCATATGCCCGGCGAAAACCGGGTTGCCGGCGGCCGGCGGCACGCGGCATTCCGCCACCAGCCGGTCATCATCAACCGCAATCACGCGGTCGATCATCTCGAAGTATTCCAGGCGCATGGCGGTTAGCGCGCTTTCACGGCGCCGGCTTCGCCGCCGCCAATTCCTCGATACGCGTCGCCAGGTTCTTCATCACGAAGTAGGTCTCGGCCGGGGTGCGTCCGGCGTTGACATCCTGGGTCCAGGCCTCGACCGGCACCTTGATGCCGAATTCCTTGTCGATGGCGAAGACGATATCCAGGAAGTCCAGGCTATCGATACCGAGGTCATTGATGACATGCGCCTCGGGCGTGATCTTCTCGCGCGGGACGTCAGACGTCTCGGCGATGATGTCGGCGATGCGGTCGAACGCCGAGGCCATGAGCTTCTCCAGCGGCAGGAAGGGACAGGGCCAGGGGTTTGGCGCAGTCAGGCCCGAATGGCAAGCGCGCCGGCGGCCCCCGGCCGTCCCAGTCTTGCCAGCAGGCCGGATTGTTGGAAAAACACAAGGGCAATCCCACCCCGCCGCCGCAGCTTGGAACAGCCATGTCCGCCCGGATCCAGGCGCAATTCGCTACCGCCCTGGCGCTGCACCAGCAGGGCAGGGTGGCCGAGGCCGAGGCCCACTACACCGAGATTCTGCGCCGCCAGCCTAACCATGCCGAGGCGCTGCACATGCTCGGCGTGGCCGCCCTGCAGGCCAACCAGCCCGCCCGCGCGGTGGAACGCCTGACCCGGGCGCTGAAGCAGAACCCTCGCATGGCGGTGGCCCACAGCAACCTGGGCCGCGCCCATGCCATGCAGGGCCATCTGCCCCGCGCCCTGGCCAGCTACGACCGTGCCGTGGCGCTGGAGCCCGGATTCGCCGAGGCCTGGTCCAATCGCGGCCTGATCCTGCGTGACCTCGGCCGCCTGCCGGAAGCCCTGGCCAGCCTGGACCAGGCCACCCGCCACAACCCAGAATACGCCCGCGCCTGGTCGAATCGCGGCACCATCCAGCACGCCATGGGCCAGCCAGAAGCCGCCCTGGCCAGCCTGGACCATGCCCTGGCGCTGAACCCCGCCCTGGCTGGCACCTGGTCCAACCGCGGCAATATCCTCTGCGCCCTGGAGCGCCCGGCCGAGGCGCTACGCGACTTCGACCAGGCCCTGGCCCTGGAACCCAACTTTGCCGAGGCGCATTTCAACCGCGCCAACCTGCTGGCCACGCAGCAGCGCCCGGCAGAAGCCCTGGCCGGCTACGCCGCCGCGCTGACCCTGCAGCCCGACTACGCCAAGGCCCATCTGGCCCGGGCCGATTTGCTGCTGGCCCAGCAACCCGCCCAGGCCCTGGCGGGGTATGACCGCGCCCTGGCCCTGGCGCCGGATGCCGCCGCGCATCTCGGCCGCGCCAATGCCCTGCTGCTGCTGCGCCGCCCCACCGAGGCCCTGGCCAGCGCCGAGCAGGCCTCCGCCGCCGCCCCCGGCATGGCCGAAGCGCATTACACCCGCGCCACCGCCCTGCTGCACCTGCATCGCCTGGCCCCTGCCGCCGCCAGCTTCGCCCAGGCCCTGGCCCTGAACCCGGCGCTGGAGCATTGCCACGGCCTGCTGCTTCACACCCGCGCCCGGCTGTGCGACTGGGAAGGCCTGCCCGAATCGCTCGCCACCCTGGCCGCGGCCATCCGGCGCGGAGAGCGCGCCGCGCCGCCTTTCCCCGTCCTCGCCCTGCTGGATGACCCGGGCCTGCATCGCCGCCTGGCGGAGACCTGCGCCGCAGCCTTGCCCACCCCGGCCCTGCCCGCCCCGGCGCCCAGCACCCCTGGCCCGCGCCTGCGCATCGGCTATTTCTCGGCCGATTTCCACCAGCACGCCACCGCCCACCTGATGGCCGAGATGTTCGAGCGGCATGACCGCAGCCGCTTCGAGGTCATGGCCTTTTCCTTCGGGCCAGACCAGCGCGACGCCATGCGCGCCCGCCTGCTGCCCTGCTTCGACCGCTTCCTGGACGTGGCCGCCCTGCCGGATGCCCAGGCCGCTGCCCTGGCCCGGCGCCTGGGCGTGGATATCGCCGTGGACCTGAAGGGCTACACCCAGGATGCCCGGCTCGGCATCCTTGCCCATCGCGCCGCCCCGGTGCAGGCCAGCTACCTCGGCTATCCCGGCACGCTCGGCGCCCCGTTCATCGACTATCTGCTGGCCGATACCGTGCTGGTGCCGCCCAGCAGCCAGCACCACTACGCCGAGAAGATTGTCTATCTGCCGGGCAGCTATCAGGTGAATGACAGCAACCGCGCCATCGCCGCCGCCACCCCCAGCCGCACCAGCCAGGGCCTGCCGGAAGCCGGCTTCGTGTTCTGCTGCTTCAACAACAGTTTCAAGATCACGCCGGCCTGCTTCGCCGGCTGGATGCGCCTGCTGCACCAGGTGCCGGGCAGCGTGCTCTGGCTGCTGGAGGATAATGCCGGTGCCATCGCCAATCTGCGCCAGCACGCCGCCGCCACCGGCATCGCCCCCGCCCGCCTGGTGTTTGCCCCGCGCCTGCCCGCGCCCGAGCATCTGGCCCGCCACCGCCTGGCCGACCTGTTCCTCGACACCCACCCCTACAATGCCCACACCACCGCCAGCGACGCGCTCTGGGCCGGGCTGCCGGTGCTGACCTGCCCGGGTGAAAGCTTCGCCGCCCGCGTGGCCGCCAGCCTGCTGCACGCCGTGGGCCTCGCCGAACTCGCCGCCCCCACGCCGGCCGCGCATGAAGCCCAGGCCCTGCACCTGGCCACCAACCCCGAGGAACTTGCCGCCCTGCGCCAGCGCCTGGCCGCCAACCGCGCCACCGCCCCGCTGTTTGACGCCGCCCGCTTCACCCGCAACCTGGAAGCCGCCTTCCTGGCCATGCATTCCCGCCACGCCGCCGGCCTGCCGCCGGAACACATCCATCTGGCCGAATAGCGCCGCGCCCCGTTGACCCCCGCCCCACCCCGGCCTTCAATCCGGCCAAAGGGCAGGAAACGGAACGCGCCATGCACGACACAGTCATCCGCGGCGGCAGCATCATTGATGGCACCGGCGCACCGGCCTTCACCGGCGATGTGGCGATAGACGGCGACCGCATCACGCAAGTTGGCGGCAAGGCCGGCCCGGCCCGGCGCGACATCAACGCCGAGGGCCGCATCGTCACCCCCGGCTGGGTTGATGCCCACACGCACTATGACGGCCAGGCCACCTGGGACCCCATCCTGGCGCCG
>CANFIE010000051.1 GCA_947446625.1 Acetobacteraceae bacterium
AGCGGCGGGTTTTGGCGGGGCGGCGATGTTCGGACAAATAGCCGGGGATGCCCCGGGGGGGGGGGGGGGGGGAGGGGATTGGGCCGGAGCGTTGGCCAATGCGCTTATCGGACAAATAGACCTTTCCCGGGGGAGAGGTGGGAAATGCGGGCGCGAGGCGTTTCGGACAAATGGCAGGCCGGCCCGGTGGCGGGGACTTGGGTGGCGGATGCGGGGTGGAAAAGAGCGGCGGGCGGGGCGCCCGGATATGAACATATTAGGAACTTTCGGATTTTGCAAT
The DNA here is from genome assembly GCA_947446625.1 of Acetobacteraceae bacterium. Lineage (GTDB taxonomy): Bacteria > Pseudomonadota > Alphaproteobacteria > Acetobacterales > Acetobacteraceae > CAIMOR01. The sequence goes on from CANFIE010000051.1 coordinate 281, forward strand.
GATGGCAACGGGATCGCTTGCCACAAACTATTGCGATATGGATAATAATTCGGTGCGCTAGGAATCAGGGAGGCTCGTTTTGGAAATAGTAGTTTTACTAATCGGGGTTGCGTTGGCCGCCTTGGCCGTAAAGCTTTACCTAAAGAAAATTCGCCGTGACCGATTGATGGCAAAATTTGAAGATGTCTTGATCGTTGATAGGATCATCAAGAAGGAATTTTGGCAGGGTATGACGGCTGAACAGCTTGTTGAAGCTCTGGGAAAGCCAGTTTAAATTTCTCAAAAATCCCTGAAATCGAAAACCATAGAAACCTATAAATACGGAAAGACAGGAAAAAACATATTTTATATGCGAGTGAGCGTCGAGAATGGCATTGTTGCTGGATGGCAGCAGAATTAAGCTGAAAAATATCTAGTCCTGCTATTGGAATTAGTAGTGCAGTCGGCAGGCTGCCACTTCCAGGCGCTGGTCCTCGGCCTTTCCAACCAGCCGGTAGACCAGGCGGTGTTCGTCATCCAACCGGCGAGACCACCAGCCTGAAAGGTCGCCTTTCAGAGGCTCAGGCTTACCCAGGCCCTTGAAGGGCTGGCGCATGCAGTCGCGCAGCAACTCATTCAGCCGCTTCAGTTTAGCGGCATCGGTTGCTTGCCAGTGCAGGTAGTCATTCCAGCCATGGTCGGTGAACAGCAGCCTCACGGCTCGATCAGGTCGCGGGGCTGGGCGTTACCGGCATCGGCCTGGGCTATGGATTGCAACAGCCGGGTAGCGTTCGCCGGGCTGCGAAGGAGATGCACGGTTTCGCGCCAGCCTTCGTATTCAGCCTCGGACATCACCACCACATTGGCGTGGCCCTGGCGGGTCACCAGCAAGGGGGCGCGGCTGTCCTCAACCTCCGAGAGGTAGTTCGCCAGGTTCTGGCGGAAATCGGTGAAACTGGCGTGGGGCATGCCGGACTCTCCATGCTGCTCTGTACGTATATCTGTACAGAGAGGGGGAAAGCAAGGCGGCGCCCGCAGCAGCGCGGCCTGACGCTGGGGCCAGGAGCAGCGGCGCCGCGCCTGGGCGAGCGGCGTGGGCGCCAACGTCACCTGCGATCCGCCGACCTTCCTGCATCCGGCACTGGGCCTGGTGCTGTTCGCCACCACCTGCCGGGTGGCGCGCGGCGAGGTTGTGCGCGGCCCGCGGCTGAGCGGCGCCCTACAGCAGGATGCCGAGGGCTGGCGCTTCGCCGAGTTCCACGGCGCCGCGCCGTCGCCCTGACGCGGAGCGGCGCCGGTCAGGCCGCGTTCAGCCGGCGGGACGGCACGCCATAGACCTGGTGCAGGCCCTCAAAGCCCTTGAACGGGCATTCCCCCAGCAGCGTCGTGCGGTCTGGCGCCAACTCATGGAACGGCCGGGAGCACACCGTCTCGGCCCGGAACTCATCGGCCACGCCCAGCAGTCGCGCTGTCAGGTTCACCGCCGGGCCGATGGCGGTGAAGTCCAGCCGGGCCTTGCTGCCGATATTGCCGTAGTGGATGTCCCCCAGGTGCAGCGCGGCGCGGAACTGAATGTCGTACCGGCCCTCGGCGTCCAGCGCCGCGCGGGCTTCCTCCAGCGAGGCGAGGGCGCCATTGGCCGCGGCCATCTGGGCGGAGACATCGTCCGGCGTGGGGAAGATCGCCAGCAGGCCATCCCCCATGAACTTCAATATCTCGCCGCCATTGGCGCCGATGGCGGTTTCCATCGCCTCGTAGAACACGTTCAGCGTGGCGATGACCTGCGGCGCCGGCTGGGCGTTCGACAGGCGGGTAAACCCCTTGAGGTCGCCGAACAGCACGATGGAGGGGATCACCTCGGCGTCGCCGCGGCGGATATTGCCGGCCAGTACCCGGCTGCCGGCGTTGCGGCCGACATAGGTGGAGAGCACGGCGACCGTGCCCTCGTTCAGGATGAAGGCCTCCACCACCCGGGCCAGCGGCGCCTGGATCAGCCGCAGCGTGTGGACTTCCTGTTCGGTGAAGCCGCCGGGCTGCTTGGTGGCGTAGCGCGCCACGCTGTTGCTCATGGCCCAGGTGGAATGCAGCGGGGTGTAGACGGTCTGGATATAGCCGAGCTTCTGGGTGGCCCGGCAGTCCGGCCGGTCGTCATAGGCGGGGGTGCTGCCATGGGTATGCACCACCAGGCGGCCGGTCAGCAGGCAGGCCTCGGCCGGGCTGCCCGGCCAACTGGTGCCCTGGCTGAGTTCATCGCGGGAGCCATGCATGCTCTGCGCGCCCAGCGCCTCGGTCCAGTAGGTGTAGCGGCCCGGCATCTCCGGGTGGATCAGCAGCTGGTACAGGCCCAGCAGGTCCACCGGCAGCCCGGCGGCGCGCAGGCGCTTGGCCAGCTGGGTGGTCAGCTCGGTGATGGACTGGCGCGGCGACGCTCCGGCCATCAGCCAATTGATCAGGGCAGTGACCCGGCTGGCATCGATCACAAGGCGGCTTCCCGGGGCGGGATGCCCCGGGAGGAGATATGCGAGACCAGGTTCAGATGTGCAACGCCCGGGCAGATACGGCCAGGGCGGCTTCCTTCACCACTTCGTTCAGGGTGGGGTGGGCGTGGCAGATGCGGGCCACATCCTCGGCGCTGGCGCCGAATTCAATGGCCATGACCATCTCGGCGATCAGCGTGCCGGCATCGGGGCCCAGGATATGGGCGCCCAGGACCTTGTCGGTCTTGGCGTCGGCCAGGATTTTCACGAAGCCGTCCATGCTGCCCATGGCGCGGGCGCGGCCATTGGCGGTGAAGGGGAACTTGCCCACCTTGTATTCGGTGCCGGCGGCCTTCAGCTCTTCCTCGGTGGCGCCCACGCTGGCCACTTCCGGCCATGTGTACACCACGCCGGGGATGGCGCCGTAATTCACATGGCCATGCTGGCCGGCCAGGATTTCGGCCAGGGCCACGCCTTCTTCCTCGGCCTTGTGGGCCAGCATGGGGCCGGCGATGACATCGCCAATGGCGTAGATGCCCGGGACGTTGGTGGCGAAGCGGCCATCCACCTTCACCCGGCCGCGCTCGTCCAGCGCCACGCCGGCGGCATCCAGGCCCAGCCCAGCCACGAAGGGGCGGCGGCCAATGGCCAGCAGCACCACATCGGCCTTGACCTGCTCGGCCTCGCCACCCGCGGCGGGTTCCACGGTCAGGCGCACGCCGTCGGCGCCCTTGGTGGCGCCGGTGACCTTGGACTTCAGCTTGAACTTGATGCCCTGCTTGGCCAGCACGCGCTCGAACTGCTTGGCGATCTCGGCATCCATGCCGGGCACCAGGCGGTCGAGGAACTCGATGACCGTGACCTCGGCGCCCAGGCGGCGCCAGACGCTACCGAGTTCGAGGCCGATGACGCCGCCGCCGATGACCACCAGGTGGCCGGGCACCTTGGCCAGTTCCAGCGCGCCGGTGGAGGTGACGATCTGCTGCTCATCGACCTCAACCCCGCGCAGGGGGGTGCTTTCGCTGCCGCTGGCGATGATGATGTTTTTCGTTTCGTAGGTGGTGCCCGCGACTTCGACCTTGCCGGGGGCGAGGATTTTGCCGAGGCCCTTGAGCCAGGTGACCTTGTTCTTCTTGAACAGGAACTCGACGCCCTTGGTGTTGGCGCCGACAACCTCGCCCTTGCGGGCCTGCATGCGGGCCAGATCCAGCGCCACGCCGGAGACGGTGATGCCGTGCTCGGCGAACTTGTGCCCGGCTTCCTCGAAATTCTCGGAGCTTTGCAGCAGCGCCTTGGAGGGGATGCAGCCGACATTGAGGCAGGTGCCGCCCAGGGTCTCGCGGACCTCGACGCAGGCGGTCTTCAGGCCAAGCTGGGCGGCGCGAATGGCGGCGACGTAGCCACCGGGGCCGGCACCGATGACGATGACGTCGAAGCTTTCGGGCATGGGGGTTCCTATCCGGGCGGGAATGGCGCGGGTTTTGGCCGGAACCGCCGGCCAGGGCAAGCAATGCTTGGCATGGCGGGGCTGGGCGTGGTCCAAATAGCGCAAAGCGGCGGCTGGACCGCCAGGGGGAAACGCATGACTGAGCGCCATTTCGCGCATCGCCGCCATTTGCTGGCCGCGGGGCTGGGCCTGCTGGCCGCACCCGCGGTGCATGCCCAGGAGAGGTACCCGGACCGGCCCATCCGATTCTACATCCCGTGGACGGCGGGTTCATCCTCGGACATGCAGATGCGGTCGCTGTGCGAGGAGGCGGCCAAGATCCTCGGCCAGCCGATTGTGATTGAGAACCGGCCCGGGGCCAGCGGCACGCTGCATGCCCAGCCGTTGGCGATGGCCCGGCCCGATGGCTACACGCTGGGGCAGATGCATCTTTCCGTGGTGCGGCGGCCCTTCATGGTGAAGACGCCGCAATGGGATGCGGTGGCGGATTTCACCCATGTGATGCGGGTGTGCGGCTGGCTGTACGGCGTGGCGGTGAAGGCCGACAGCCCGTGGAAGACATGGGCCGAGTTCACCGCCCATGCCCGCGCCAACCCGGGCAAAGTGACCTTTGCCACCAGCGGCATTGCCACCACCAACCACCTGGCCATGGAGGATCTGGGCACGCGGGAGCGGGTGCAGTTTACCCATGTGCCGTTCCGGGGGTCCTCGGAGGGGGTAACGGCGGTGCTTTCCGGCACGGTGGACTGCATTGCCGACAGTTCCGCCTGGATGCCGCATGTGGAGGCCGGGACCATGCGCTGCCTGTGCGTGTGGACCGAGAACCGGGTGGCGAAGATTGGCCAGGTGCCGACGCTGAAGGAGTTGGGGCACGACATGGTGGTGACCAGCCCCTATGGCGTCTCGGGCCCCAAGGGGATGGACCCAGGCGTAGTGCGGACCCTGCACAGCGCCTTCAAGGCGGCGCTGGAAAGCCAGGCCAATGCCACGGTGCGGGCGCAGTACGATATGCCGGTGCAATATTTGAGCAGCGCCGACTACACCGCCTTCATCACCCAGCGCGCCGCCTATGAGCGCGACATGGTGACCCGCCTTGGCATCAAGCTGGATTGAGGAGCACGCCATGGACCGCAGGACCCTGCTGGCGCTTGGCGCCGCCACCTTGGCCAGCCCCGCCTTGGGGCAGGCCGGGTTTCCGGACCGGCCGATCCGGCTGATTGTCCCCTGGCCACCGGGTGGCTCGGCCGATGCGCAATTGCGCTCGGCGGCGGAGCTTGCCGGGCGGGCGCTGGGGCAGAATGTGCTGGTGGAGAACCGTACCGGGGCCTCGGGCACGCTGGGGGCGCAGTACCTGCACACCCAGGGCCGGCCCGACGGCTATACCCTGGCGCAGATGCACATGTCGGTGGTGCGGCGGCAATTCATCGTGCGCAGCCCGCCCTGGGATGTGGTGCGGGACTTCACGCATATCATCGGCATGACCGGCTGGCTGTTTGGCGTATGCGTGAAGGCGGATGGGCCGATCAAGAACTGGGCCGACTACATTGCCTATGGCAAGGCCAATAAGGGCCGGCTGACCTACACCACCAGCGGCATCGCCACCTCCAACCACCTGGCCATGGAGGATTTGATGGCGCGGGAGGGGATTGAGGCCGTGCATGTGCCCTATCGGGGCAGCAACGAAGCCGCCGTGGCGGTGGCCAGCGGCGAAGTGCTGAGCGTGGCCGACAGCAGCGCCTGGGCGCCGCTGGTGGAGGGCGGGCAGTTGCGCTGCATCAGCGTGTGGACCGCCGAGCGGGCGCCGCGCTTCCCGACCGTGCCGACGTTGAAGGAGTTGGGCTACGACATGGTGGTGACCAGCCCCTATGGCGTCTCGGGCCCCCGCGGCATGGACGCCGGCGTGGTGAAGGTGCTGCACGACGCGCTGAAGGCGGCGCTGTTCAGCCCGGCCAATACCGCCGTGCGTGCCCAATTCGACATGCCGTTGGAATATTACGACAGCGCCGCCTACCAGGACTTCATCGCCCGCCGCGCGGTTTACGAAGCGGAGATGGCGCGCAAGCTGAACCTGAGGATCGACTGATGCCGAACCGCCGTTCCCTGCTGGCGCTGGGCGCCGGCGCCCTGGTTACTCCGCTGGCTACCCCGGCCTTTGGCCAGGCGCGGTTTCCGGACCGGCCGATTCGGTTCTTGATTCCCTGGCCGCCGGGCGGTGCGCTGGATGCGCTGCACCGGCAGATGTTCGAGGTGATGCACCGCGACCTGGGGCAGCAGGTGGTAATTGAGAACCGCCCTGGCTCCAGGGGCACCCAGGCTGCCATCTACCTGCTCAACCAGGCCCGGCCAGATGGCTATACCCTGGCGCATCACCATCTTTCCATTCTGCGGCATCCGTTTTTGACCCGGGCGCGCACCTGGGACCCGGTGGCGGACTTCACCTACATCATGCAGGTCTCGGGGTTTTTGTTCGGCACCGTAGTGCGGGCCGACAGCCCGTGGAAAAGCTTTGCCGAGCTGATGGCGGCGGCCAAGGCCGAGAAGGGCAAGTACAGCTATTCCACCAGCGGCATTGCCACCACCAACCACCTGGCCATGGAGGATATTCTGGAGCGCGAGGGCGGCGAGATGCTGCACGTGCCCTACCGCGGCAGCCAGGAGGGGGTGACGGCGTTGCTGGGCCGGCAGATCAGCAGCGTTTGCGATGCCGCCAGCTGGCTGCCCAATGTGGAGGCGGGCGAGCTGCGCCTGCTGGCCGTGTGGAAGCGCGAGCGGCTGCGCAATGTGCCGGACGCCCCCACCCTGATGGACCTGGGCTATGGCATGAGCGTGACCAGCCCCTATGGCATTGTCGGGCCGAAGGGAATGGAGCCGGAGATTGTGGATATTCTGCACCGGGCCTTCCGCAAGGCGCTGGAGGATGAGGCGAGCCAGGCCATCATCAACCGCTGGGAAATGCCGCGCGAATACCTGGGGCCGGCGGATTACCTGGCCTTTGCCCGGCAGCGCACCGAATATGAGCGCACGACGATCGCCCGGCGGGGCATCTCGATTGATTGACTCTGGGGGGCGGGCGGCCCGATAGACTGGGGCTGAACGCATTTGTCGGTAGCCGGTTGCCATGAAACGCATGATTCGCCCGATGGCCTGCCTGGCCGCCCTGTTCTGCCTGGCTTCGGCAGTGGCCGAGGCGCAGCAGGCGCCCCCGCCGGTGCCCAACCGGCGCAACCGGGGCAATGGCATGACCATGGCCCCGGCCATGCCGGACCCGGGCGGTACCCGCGTGGCCATGGGCACCAGGCTGGAGCCAGGGGCGGTGCTGTGCCGCACCCCGGAAGGGCTCAGCGCGCGACAGGCCGCGATTGCGGCGCAGAGCGCCGGCGATGATGCGAATGAACCCCTGCTGCCCAATGGCTGCGTGCTGGTGGCTGCCCGCACCCCGGTGGAGGTGCTGGAGCGGCGCGGCTATGGCCGCACCCTGGTAAAGACCGTGACCCGGCTGGAAGAAACCGGCTGGACCGACGCCTACCTGCCGCAGCGGTAGGCGCCGCCAGGGGATTGAGAGGCTGGGGCGGCTCAGCCGCCGCCAGGGGATTGAAAGGCTGGGGCGGCTCAGCCGCCCCAGAGCTTCTTGAAGAAGTGGCTGACATGGTGCCGCTTCAGCTTGCGGTCCATGCTGTCCTGGCTGTCGAGCCAGGCGATCTGCAGTACACGGCGCTCGCCCTCAAACGGGGTGTGGCCATGCCAGCTATCCTCGCTGCGGAGGAAGGTGAAGAGATTGCCTTCGTCGGGCGGCATCTCGAAGCTGTAGTCATCCATGTTCTTGCCGTTGAGCACGCGGATGCGGCCTTCCGGGCTGGCCCAGCCGCTGTGCATGTAGATGAGCAGCGTGGCGATTTTGCTTTTGCCGTCCACATGCGCGCGGCCCTCATGCGGCTTGCACATTTTCCGCACGGTGATGAGCATGGGGCGGGTGGTGAAGTCGATGCCGAATTTGTCGGTCATCGCCTGACTCAACTCGCCATCCTGCACCTCGGCCAGCAACTGCTTGAAGGCGCCCTTGGCCTCGAAGGCGTCCAGCGGGTGGAAGCCGGCCTCGTGCAGGTCCGGGTAGTCCTGCCGCAGCGCGGGCAGGGCGGCCGGGTTGAGCGTGCCGGCGCAGGACATGTGCGGGTAGGGCACCCGGTTGACCGAGGCGGCGCGGAAATTATCCAGGTTGAGGATGCGGCCGCCGGTCCAGGTCTCGGCCGGGCCTGGGGCAGTTGCGGTGGCGGTGGTGGTCAACGGCGTCTCTCCTGCTGCGCGGCCGGGCGGATTGTATAGCACCAGCCCGGCGCTTGGGCAGCCTTGTGCTGGATCAAGCCGCCAGGCGTGGCACAGCCGGTTTACCCGGGGCCGGCGCCGGGCTATGCGCGCCGGCATGACCGCCCTTGTACCCGCCAAGCCCGCCGAAGGCCCGCTGCCGAATTACCGCGCCCTGGTGGCGGCGGGGGATTTGGCGCCCGATACCGCCCAGGAACTGGCGGCCGAGACCATGCAGGGGCTGTGGCGCCGGCTGGCCGGCTATGAGCCGAAGGTGGAACAGAAGGCCGGGCTGCTGGGCCGGCTGTTTGGCAGCAAGAAGCCGGCCGAGGACGCACCCGAGGGCACGCCGCTGGGACTTTACCTTGTAGGTGAGGTGGGGCGGGGCAAGTCCATGCTGATGGACCTGTTCTTTGCCTGCGCCCAGGTGCGGCTGAAGCAGCGGCTGCACTTCCATCAGTTCATGCAGAATTGCCACCGGCGGATTCATGCCTGGAAGCAGGCCAATCCGCGCGGCGAGGACCCGATTCAGCCGCTGGCGGATTCGATCCGGGCCGAAGCCTCGCTGCTGTGCTTCGACGAGTTCCAGGTGCATGACATCTCGGACGCCATGATTCTGGGCCGGCTGTTCGAGGCGCTGTTCCAGCGCGGCGTGGTGGTGGTGGCCACCAGCAACACGGCGCCGGCCGACCTGTTCAAGGGCAAGCCGGGGCGGGATGCGTTCCTGCCCTTCATCGCGCTGATCCAGCGGCGGCTGGAGGTGCTGTTTCTGGATGCGGCGCGGGATTATCGGCGCGAGCGGATTCGGGGCATGCCGACCTGGCATGTGCCGGCGGATGGCCGGGCCGAGCGGGCGCTGGATGCGGCGTTTCTGGAACTGACCGGCGAGGCGACGGCGCCGCCGATGGAACTGACGGTGCTGGGCCGCCAGGTGCTGGTGCCGCAGGCGGCGCGGGGTGTGGCGCGGGCGGATTTCGAGGCGCTGTGCGGTCTGCCGCTGGGGCCGGCGGATTACCTGGCGGTGGCCGGGCAGTTCCATACCCTGGTGCTGGATGGGGTGCCGCGGCTGGGGCCGGATAATTTCGACAAGGCGCGGCGGTTCATCACCTTGATCGACACTCTTTACGAGCATCGGTGCAAGCTGGTTGCCTCGGCCGAGGCTTTGCCGGATACTTTATACGAACGGGGTGAAAATTCCGCCATGTTCGGCCGCACCGCCAGCCGATGGTTGGAAATGCAAAGTCAGGACTATCTTGCCCTGTCGCATCTGACGTAACATGGTGTAATAAGGTTCACGGATGCGCGAACAAGGTGCACCGGGGTGAGTTGATATGGGGGACTGGATGCGGACGACTTCGCCTGCTGCCCTGGTGCTGTTTGCACTGGGTCTCGTGTTCCTGAGCGCCGCGCCGGCCTTGGCCGCAGCCCGGCGGGGTGAGCCGGCTCATCATGGCCGCGCCGCCGCCGCCGCCTCGGTGCGGACCGTGGCGCATACGCCGGTGCGTGGCGGGGCCCAGGCTTCGGTGCTCTCACGTTCCCTGCCCCGCATTGTTGGCAGCGCCCGGGCTGATACCCCGGCTTCCATGCGCGGCCAGCTGGCTGTTTCGCGTGACCGCCATGCCGCCGTGGCTACCCCGGCCTGCCGCCGCACCGCTGGCCGCCAGGCCCGCTGCGCCAGCGGCCCGGCCATGAGCTGGACGCGTGGGCTGGAGCCCGCCGCCGGTGTGCAGGCCAGCATTTGCCCCGATGGCACCATGGCTACCCCGGCGCGTGGGCATGAAACCATCATCCGCTGCATGCCGATCTGACCCTTCTGGGTTACCGGGCGGCAAAGGGGGGCTTCGGCCCCCTTTTTCATGTGCTTGCGGCGGCGCGGTCCCGGGAGTAGGAAGCCGCCGATCCCTGAAGAACCCTGCGACAAAGGCACTCCCATGGCCCGCAAGAAGATTGCGCTTATCGGCGCCGGCAATATTGGTGGCACGCTTGCCCACCTCATCGGCCTGAAGGAACTCGGCGACGTCGTCATGTTCGACGTTTTCCCGGGCGTGGCCGCGGGCAAGGCGCTCGACCTCATGCAGTCGGGCCCGGTTGACGGCTTCGACAGCAACATGACCGGCACCGGCGACTACGCCGCCATTGCCGGCGCCGACGTCATCATCGTGACCGCCGGCTTCCCGCGCATGCCGGGCATGAGCCGCGATGACCTGCTGACGAAGAACGCCGGCGTCATCGACCAGGTGGCCCAGGGCATCAAGACCTATGCCCCCAACGCCTTCGTCATCTGCATCACCAACCCGCTGGACGTGATGGTGTGGGTGCTGCAGCAGCGCAGCGGCCTGCCAGCGCACAAGGTTGTGGGCATGGCCGGCGTGCTGGACAGCAGCCGCTTCCGCCTGTTCCTGGCGCAGGAGTTCAACGTCTCGGTTGAGGACGTGACCGCCTTTGTGCTGGGTGGCCATGGCGACACCATGGTGCCGCTGACCCGCTACTCCACCGTGGCCGGCGTGCCGGTGACCGACCTGATCAAGATGGGTTGGACCACGCAGGAACGCATCGACGCGATTTGCGACCGTACCGCCAATGGCGGCGGCGAGATTGTGAAGCTGCTGGAGCGCGGCAGCGCCTTCTACGCCCCGGCCGCTTCCGCCATTGCCATGGCCGAGAGCTACCTGCTGGACAAGAAGCGCGTGCTGCCGAGCGCGGTGCTGCTGAATGGCGAATACGGCCAGACCGGCTTCTACGTTGGCGTGCCGGTGGTTATCGGCGGCAACGGCGTGGAAAAGATCATGGAAGTGCAGTTCACGCCGGCCGAGAAGGCCGCGTTCGACAAGAGCTGCGACGCCGTGAAGAAGCTTATCGAAGACTTCAAGAAGCTGGGCGTCTGATAGCGCCGGCCGGCGGCAGGGCGGGCACCACCGCATTTCCCGGGGGGCGGCATTGCGCCGCCCGGGCAGTGCGCGGGGCAAGAACCCGCCCACCGCCAAGGGGAAACGCCCGGGACTTCGGTTGCTGCTGGCCCAACAAGGGGATGCGCGCATGAATATCCACGAATACCAGGCGAAGGAATTGCTGCGCCGCTACGGCGTTGCGGTTCTGGACGGCTATGTGGCCTGGAACGCTGAGGAAGCCGCCGAGGCGGCCCGCAAGCTGCCGGGGCCGGTCTATGTGGTGAAGTCCCAGATCCATGCCGGTGGGCGTGGCGCGGGCCGCTTCAAGGAAGACCCGAACGGCAAGGGCGGCGTGCGCGTCGTCAAGTCGGTTGAGGATGCGAAGGCCGCCGCGGCCGCGATGGTGGGGCAGACCCTCATCACCAAGCAGACCGGCGAGCAGGGCAAGGTCGTCTCCCGCGTGTATGTGGAGGCGGGTTGCGACATCAAGCGCGAGCTGTACCTCTCGCTGCTGGTGGACCGCGAGACCTCGCGCATTCTCATCATGGCCTCCACCGAAGGCGGCATGGAGATTGAGGAGGTGGCGCATAGCCACCCCGAGAAGATTTTGAAGGTTGCGATCGACCCGGCTTCCGGCGTCTCCGGCTTTCATGCCCGCAAGCTGGGCTTTGGCCTCGGGCTGGGCGGGGCGCAGCTGCGCAACTTCGAGAAGTTCGTGATGGCGATGTACCGCGCCTTCACCGAGCTGGATTGCGCCATTGTGGAGATCAACCCGCTGGTGGTGACCGGCGCGGGCGATATCGTGGCGCTGGATGCGAAGGTGAGCTTCGACGACAACGCGCTGTTCCGCCACAAGGACCTTGAGGCCCTGCGCGATGACAGCGAGATGGACCCGAAGGAACTGGACGCGGTCAAGAACGACCTGAACTATGTGGCGCTGGATGGCGAGATTGGCTGCATGGTGAATGGCGCCGGCCTGGCCATGGCGACCATGGACATCATTAAGCTGTACGGCTCCTCGCCGGCCAACTTCCTGGATGTGGGCGGCACCGCCAATGCGGCGCGCGTGACCGAGGCGTTCCGCATCATCACCTCGGACGCCAACGTGAAGGCCATTCTGGTCAACATCTTCGGTGGCATCGCCAAGTGCGACATGATTGCCGAGGGTATTGTGGCGGCCTCGAAGAACCTCTCGCTGAGCGTGCCCCTGGTGGTGCGGCTTGAGGGTACCAACGTGGAGTTGGGCAAGAAGATCCTGGCCGAATCCGGCCTGGCCATCATTCCCGCCGACAACCTGGCCGATGCGGCGCAGAAGGTTGTTGCGGCCGTTAAGGGGGCCTGAGCCATGGCGATCCTCATTGACGCTTCCACCCGGGTGATGACCCAGGGCTTCACCGGAGCCCAGGGCACCTTCCACGCCGAGCAGGGCATTGCCTATGGCAGCACCTATGTTGGCGGCGTGACGCCGGGCAAGGGCGGCTCCAAGCATATCGGCCTGCCGGTGTTTGATACGGTTGCCGACTGCGTGCACGCCACCGGGGCCAATGCCTCGGTGATCTATGTGCCGCCGCCATTTGCCGCCGATGCCATTCTGGAGGCGATTGACGCCGAGCTGCCGCTGATCATCTGCATCACCGAAGGCATTCCGGTGCTGGACATGGTGCGGGTGAAGCGGGCGCTCAGCGGTTCGAAGTCGCGCCTGATTGGGCCGAATTGCCCGGGCGTGATCACGCCGGATGCCTGCAAGATCGGCATCATGCCGGGGCATATTCACCGTCGTGGTTCGGTGGGCATTGTCTCGCGTTCAGGCACGCTGACCTATGAGGCGGTGGCGCAGACCACGGCCGCTGGGCTGGGCCAGTCCACCTGCGTGGGCATTGGTGGCGACCCGGTGAAGGGCACCGACTTCATTGAAGTGCTGGAGATGTTCCTGCGCGACAATGAGACCAAGTCGATTGTCATGATCGGTGAGATTGGTGGCGAGTCCGAGGCCAATGCGGCCGAGTTCCTGGCCAGCGAGAACAAGGGCGCGAATGCCAAGCCGGTGGTGGGCTTCATCGCCGGCGCCACGGCGCCTCCGGGCCGGCGCATGGGCCATGCCGGCGCGGTGATCAGCGGCGGCAAGGACACGGCCGAAGCCAAGATGGACGCGATGAAGGCCGCTGGCATTCACGTGGCCGACAGCCCGGCGGCGCTGGGCAGCACGATGGTGAAGGCCCTGGGCTAAGGCGCCTGGCGGCCTGGCCGCCACGCCTGGTAAAATTTCTGGCCAAGGCTGCGGTGAAGGTTTCTTTCGCCGCATCCTTGCCACGAAGACTGTGTTAACCGGCGACGCGCCCTATGTTGGGTGCGGCGCTTAGCCGCGCTGCCAGTGCGGAACGGAGACGACGAATGGCCGGAGTGGACGTCCTCGCAACCGTGATGAACGGCGCCAATGCCGCCTTCCTCGCGGATTTGTATGCCCGCTGGGTGGAAAAGCCCGACAGCGTCGATGCCTCCTTCGCCGAGCTGTTCAGTGCGCTGAACGATGATGCCCGCGCCGTGCTGACCGACGCCCAGGGCGCCAGCTGGGCGCCGCGCGCCCGCGGTGGCTTTGCACCGGAGCCGGAAGCGCCGAAGAAGGACCCCAAGGCCAAGGCTGGCGGGGCCAGCCAGGAAGATATCCGCCGCGCGGTGCTGGACAGCATCCGGGCGCTGATGCTGATTCGCAGCTACCGCGTGCGTGGCCACCTGGAAGCCCAGCTGGACCCGCTGGGCCTGACCCAGACCAAGCCGCATTCCGAGCTGGACCCGGCCTTCTGGAGCTTCAGCGAGGCCGATATGGATCGGCCGATTTTC
>CANFIE010000052.1 GCA_947446625.1 Acetobacteraceae bacterium
GGCCCCGGCCAGCAGCGCAAACCGCGCCGCCTTCCCGCAGGTAGACCCCGAGACCAATCGGCGCCAGGCCATTCCACGCCCGCAGGACCGGCCAAAGTGGTTCAGTGGTGGCGGCGGCATGGTTTCAACCGCGGCCGACTACGCCCGCTTCTGCCAAATGCTGCTGAACGGCGGCACCCATGGCGGCGTCCAGATCGCCAGCCGCAAGACCATTCAGTTGATGACGCGTGACCACCTGCCCCAGGGCGTGGGCTATACGCCGGGCTTGTTCGCCCGCTTCGGTGGGCTTGCGCCCTCGGCGGAATTCGGCACCGGCTTCGGCCTGGGCTTTGCCGTGCGCACCAGCATTGAACGCAGCGCGGTGCCCGGCAGCGTGGGGGATTTCTCCTGGGGTGGGGCCTATGGCACCTATTTCTGGGCCGACCCGGCCGAGCAACTTTACGCCGTGCTGATGCTGCAAGGCCCCAGCGACCGGCTGCGCTACCGCTATGCCCTGCGGTCGCTGGTGTATGCGGCGCTGACTTAAAATCCCACCGCCACGCGGGCCTTCACCACCCAGCGGTCGCTGGCCGGGGTAAGCCCGCGCCCCAGGCCCAGCACCAGCGTGGCGCCGTGCCATTCGGTCTCGGCCACGGCAAAGCTTTGGTGCGCCTGGCGGTTGAAGCCCACGGGATGGTTGATGGCGCCAAGGTCGGCATAGTGCTCGGCGCCCAGCGTCAGTCGCTCGCTTACCGCGTAGTCCAGCCGCAGGGCGGGTGAGAGCGCGGTTTCCGCCCGTGGCCCCAGCCCGCCGGCAAAGCCCAGCGTGGCCACGGCGGTCCAGCGGCCAGCGGTATGGCTGGCAATGGGTCGCACCTCCCAGCCCATGGTGGTGGGCTGAAACCGGCGCGACAGCAGCCGCAATTCGGTCAGCACGCCAAAGCTGCTGGGCTCGCCCTGGCCATGCAGCACAAACAGGTTGCGCCACTTGGCGCCACCGACATGCCAGCCGCCGCGCGGGTCCACCGCCTGCGGCAGGTACAGCGCGCTTTCCCACCAATTGGTCACGCCACGGGAAATCTCGGTGGTGGCCAGCGCGCCGTTATTCGGCGTCAGCGCGCCACGGAAGCCACCCTGGCGCTGGCCCCGCAGGCCGTAATTGAAATGCTGGTCCAGGCTCCAGCCGCCGGCGGGGGCAATGTCGGTGCCATGCACCTCAAACTCGTCATACACCGCCGCCTGGGCCGGCGCGGCCAGCAGGGCCAGGCTGAACCACAGGGCGCGCATGCGTTGACCAAGCCCTTCCTTGCCACCAGCGGCAATCATCCAGGCGCTAGCGCACCCAGATGACCGCAGCCTGACAGCGCCGGGCTATTCCGCCTTGATATTCCCGGCCCGCACCACGCGCTGCCAGCGGGCAATCTCGGCTTGCTGGAAGCGGGCGAAATCATCCGGCGTGCTGGCCACCACCTCAAAGCCGATATCGTCCATGCGGGCCTTCACCTCCGGCGCCAGCAGCGCGGCGCGGAAGGCGGCCTGCACCTTGTTGGCCAAGGCCGCGGCCATGCCGCCCGGCCCGCCCAGCGCCTGCCAGGAATACACCACAAAGTCAGCCAGCCCGGCCTCGGCCGCGGTGGGCACCTGCGGCAACAGGGCATGCCGCGCTTCGCTGGTAATCAGCAGCGCCTTCACCCGGCCATCGCGGATTTGCGGGAAGATGCTGCCGAGATTCTGGAAGCTGAACTGCACATCCCCGGCCAGCAGCGCCGTGGTGGCCGGCGCGCCACCGCTGAACGGCGCATGCACCGCCTCGGTACCCGTGGCCTGCTTGAACATCTCGGCGGTCAGATGGTCGGAACTGCCAATGCCGCTGCTGGAATAGCTGGCCGTGGCGGCATTGGCGCGCAACCAGGCGCGAAACCCCGCCAGATCCGCCACCGGCACCTTGGCCGGGTTCACCACCAGCACATTTGGCGTGCGCACGGTTTGCGAAAGCCGGGTCAACTGCGTCACCGGGTCGTAGCCCAGGCTTGGTCGCAGTGCCACGTTGATGGCCCAGGTGGAGATCGGCGCATGCATCAGCGTATGGCCGTCAGGCGCGCTGCGAATAACCTGCCGCGCCCCAACCTCGCCAGTGGCGCCGGGGCGGTTTTCCACTACCACCGGGTGGCCCAGCGTGGTGGTCATCCGCTGCGCCCCGGCCCGGGCGACAATGTCGCTGGACGAACCCGGCGCGAAGGGCACGATGATGGTGGTGGTCCGCGCCGGCCATTCCTCGGCCTGGGCACGGGCAATGAAGGGCAGGCCGACGGCGGCCAGAACCACGCGGCGCTTCACCGGCCATGCTCCTTCCGCCAGGCGGCAAACAGCACCAGCGAGTTCGGGTCCGTCGCGGGGTACAGGCCACGGATGGAATGCCCCGCCCGCACGCGCTCGGTGACGAAATCCTCATAGGCGGTCATCTCCACCGCCTCGGTCGCAATCTCGTCGGCGATATGCGCGGGAATGCAGATCACGCCGTCGCCATCGCCCAGCATCACATCGCCCGGCCAAACGGCGGCGTCGCCACAGGCAATCGGGCCATTCGCTTCCACCGCCTGATGCAGCGTCAGGTTGGTCGGCGCGCTCGGGCGCTGGTGATAGCTCGGGAAGTCCAGCCCGGCGATCTCATCGGCGTCGCGGAAGCCGCCATCGGTCACCACCCCGGCCACGCCGCGCACCATCAAGCGCGTCACCAGAATGCCACCGGCCGAAGCCGCCCGCGCATCCTTGCGGCTGTCGATGACGAAAACAGCGCCGGGCGGGCAATCCTCCACCGCCTTGCGCTGCGGGTGGCTGGGGTCCTTGAACACCTCCAGGCTGTTCAAATCCTCCCGCGCTGGAATGTAGCGCAGCGTATAGGCCTCTCCCACCATCACCGGATGCTTCGGGTTCAGCGCCTGCACGCCCTGCAGCATCTGGTTGCGGAAGCCGCGCTTGTACAGCGCCGTGGCCACCGTGGCGGTGCTCACGGTTTTCAGCTTCGCCCGTGTTTCCGGGGAGAGTGCCATTCTTGGTGTTTCCTGCCTGCTATAGCAGTTTCAGTTTTCCACCTTCCCGGTGCCGCTGTCCAGCATGCTACAGTTGCACCAAAGCAGGAGACCCCGCGCATGCCGGCCCCCACCACCCCGCGCCCCTTGTGCCGCCGCTGATGCGCCGCCGCACGCTGTTGGCCGCCCCCTTGGCCCTGCCCTTCCCAGCCCTGGCGCAGGACCGCGCGCTGCGCATCATCGTGGCCTTCGCCCCTGGCGGCGGCACCGACATCATCACCCGCATCCTGGTACCGGAAGTCTCGGCCCTGCTGGGGCAGAATGTGGTGGTGGAAAACCGCGCCGGCGCCGCCAGCACCGTGGGCAGCGAAGCCGTGGCCAAGGGCACGCCCGATGGCCAGACCCTGCTGGCCAGCGACAGCACCTTCCTCATCAACCCCGGCCTGTTCGGCTCGCGCCTGCCTTATGATTCGCTGCGCGACTTCACCGGCGTTGCCATGCTGGCAAGCGCGCCTGTGGTGCTGCTGGCCCACCCCAGCGTGCCATTCAACGACATGCCGGGCCTCATCGCCCATGCCCGCGCCAATCCGGGCCGGCTGAACTATGGCAGTGGCGGCAATGGCTCGGGCACGCATCTGGCCGGAGAACTGCTGAAGCAGGTGGCCGGGGTAGACCTGACCCATGTGCCCTACCGCGGCATTGCCCCGGCGGTGAACGACCTGCTGGGCGGCCAGGTGCAGCTGCTGTTCGGCGGCATCAGCAGCGGCCGCGTGCATGTGGAAGCCGGGCGCTTGAAAGCCATTGCGCTGACCGGCGCCCGCCGCAACGGCGCCATGCCCAGCATTCCCACCTTCGACGAACTGGGCCTGCGCGGCGTGGATGCCGAGAGCTACTGGGGCCTCTACGCCCCCAGCGCCAGCCCGCCGGAGGTGCTGGCGCGCATCAGCGCCGCATATGGCCAGGCGCTGCGCAAGCCCGCCGTAACGGCACGGCTGGCCGAGTTGGGCTACGATGTCATCGGCAACACGCCCAGCGAGCACACCACGCAGATGCGCGCCATGATCGCCCGCTGGGCCGAGGTGGTGGCCAAGGCCGGCGTCACGCCGGACTGATCTAGAGCACTATGCGCCCTGATGGGCGCATTTCGTGCTCTATAACTCTTTGAAACTAGAGCAATATCCGTTCTGATGATTCCATCAGAACAGATATTGCTCTAGGCGGCGCGAGGCTATGCCTCGTGCCAAGCGCCCGAATGGGCGCCGCGGCCAGTGCCGCGAAGCCAAGGAAGCCGGAGGCTTCCGCCCGGCGACTGAGGGTGCAGGCGCTCTCAGGCCATGCCGCCACGGGCGGCGATGGGCCACAGGCATTCCACCCGGCCGCCGCGCACGCCCACATACCAGTCGTAGCGGTCCACCGTGGGGTCGCAATGGCCGGGCACCAGGCGCAGCTTTTCGCCCAGCGCCGGGGCGGTGCCGTCGCGCACTTCCAGCTTGCCGTGTTCGTCGCTGGCGCTGGTATAGACCAGCCCCGGGCGCTGCCACAGCAGCGGCATGCCGCTATCCACGCTCACCGCCTTGTGCCCAGCATCCAGCACCGCCACGCCGGGAATGGCGCGGCTCATCACCGTGGCCAGCACAAACAGGCTTTGCCGGAACGGCGGCGGGTTGCTGTTGCGGGCATAGTCGGCATCCATGAAGGCGTAACTGCCAGCCTGAATCTCGTTGTACACGCCGCTCGCCGCTTCATGCCCGAAGGTGCCGGTGCCGCCGCCGCCCACAATCGGGCAGTCCAGCCCGCGCTGGCGCAGTTGCTCCACGGTGCGGCGGCACATCTCGGCGGCAGCGGCGATGCTCTCCGCTCGCTGTTCCGGCGCCCGCTTGTGCTGCGCGCTGCCATGATAAGCCTGCAAGCCGCCGAAGATCAGGTGCTTGCTGGCGGCAATCTGCTCGGCCAGCGCCACGGCGGGCGGCCCCGGCGGCACACCGCAGCGCGCCGCGCCCACGTCAATCTCCACCAGCACGGTCAGCCGAATGCCGGCGGCCTCGGCGGCGGCGGCACAGGCGGCCACCTGCGCCGCGTCATCCACGCAAACCGCCACCTTGGCCACGCGGGCCAGCGCGGCCAGCCGGGCCAACTTGCGCGGCCCCACCACCTCGTTGCTCACCAGAATATCCGGCACGCCGCCCCAGGCCAGCACCTCGGCCTCGGCCACCTTCTGCACGCATTGGCCAATGGCGCCACGGCGGATTTGCTGCATGGCGACCACGGCGGATTTATGCGTCTTGGCATGCGCCCGCAGCTTGGCCCCGGTGGGGGCGAGCAATGAGGCCATCAGGTCCAGGTTGTGCTCAAAGGCGTCCAGGTCCAGCAGCAGCGCCGGAGTCTCGACATCCTCCTCGCGCATACCGGGTTCGGCGGGCGGGTGTTGCAGCATGGGCCTGGTTCCTTCTACGCCGCCGGCCTGGCCAGGCCGTAATGGCCGCGCAGGGTATCGGCGCGGTACGCCGTGCGAAAGAGGCCTCGGCGCCGCAGCAGCGGAATCACCTCATCGGCGAATACCGCCAGCGCGGCGGGAAACACCGGCGGCATCACATTGAAGCCGTCACAGGCGCCGGTATTGAACCAATCCTCAATCAGATCGGCAATCTGTTCCGGCGTGCCGGCGGTAACAAAATGCCCGCGCGCCCCAGCCAGATAGGCCAGCAATTGGCGCAGGGTCAGGCGTTCCCGCCGCACCAGGCCAATAATCACCTCGGTCCGGCTGCGCGCCGCCTCCACCGTATCGGGCGCGGGAAAATCCTCGGGCGCCAGCGGCCGGTCCATCGGCAGGTGCGAGAAATCATGCCCGCCAAAGCGCCCGCTCAGCCGCTTGCGTCCCACCTCGGGGTCGCTCAAATCGGCCAATTCCCGCGCCAGCCGTTGCGCCTCGGCCTCGGTGCCGCCAATCACCGGGCTCAGCCCGGGCAGAATCACCACCTGCGAAGCCGCGCGCCCTTCGGCCTCCGCCAGCGCCTTCAACTCGGCATAGAAGGCCTGCGCAGTCACCTTCTCCATCTGCGCGGTGAACACCGCCTCGGCATGGCGCGCGGCAAAGCGCTTGCCGGTCTCGGAGGAACCGGCCTGCACGAAAACTGGCCGCCCCTGCGGCCCACGCGGCAGGTTCAGCGGCCCGGCCACCTGGTAATGCGGCCCCACATGGTTCACCGCATGAATGCCGCCCGGCCGCACATAACGCCCGGCGCTGCGGTCATCCAGCACCGCATCATCGGCCCAACTGTCCCAAAGCGCCGTCACCACGGCCATGAATTCCTCGGCCCGGGCGTAGCGCGCCGCGTGCGAAACCTGTGCCGCATCACCAAAGTTGCGCGCTGCCGTGGCCAGCCAACTGGTCACGATGTTCCAGCCCACCCGCCCGGCGGAGATATGGTCGAGGGAGGCAAATTGCCGCGCCAGGTTGAACGGCTCGGTATAGGTGGTGGAACAGGTGCCGATCAGGCCAATGCGCGTGGTCGCCGCGCTCAGCGCCGCCAGCACCGTAATCGGCTCCAGCCAGGTGCGCGGCGCATGCGCCACATCGTCGCCCAGGCCCAGCTGGTCCGCCAGGAAAATGCTGTCGAAGCAGGCCGCCTCGGCCCGCCGGGCGCAGTCGGCATAGTAGTTGATATCGGTCAGCGGCAGGCTGGAAGCCGCCGGATGCCGCCACGAGGCCTCATGATGCCCGCGGCTCTGGATGAACAGGTTCAGGTGCAATTCACGCGGCATGGTCATCACCACCCTCCATCCAGCGGGGCGCTCAACGGCACGCCCGGCACGCGAATGCCCGCCGGCCGGCCATTGCCCGTGCTGCCCTGCCAGTGCCGGGTGTAAACCTCGGGCAGCGCCGGCCCGTCCGCGCAGGCCAGCCACAGCCGGAACAGATGCCGGCGCCGCTCCGGCTCGGGAAAATCCTCATACGCCGTACGCGAATGCATGATGCTGTGGTTGCTGACGAACTGCATGTCGCCGGGGCGGAAATCCATGTCCAGGTGAATGGCAGGGTCCTCCGCCAGCGCATCCAGCGCATCGCAGGCCGCCTCCAACGCTGGCGTGGTGCGCGGCACCTCGGGGAAGCGCTGTGCCTTGCGCATGGCGCTGCGCACATAGGTAGCCACCAGGCTGCCATCCGGCATGGGGCTGAACACCGGCACGGCGTACCAGGGCTGGGCTCCGTCCGGCACTTCGCCACGCCGGTCGCGATACACCGGGGCAAGCAGCTCGGGCAGCAGCGCGGGGTGGCGGGCCAGCATTTCGTTGTACAGCGCGGCCGAGCTCACCAGGCTGCTCTTGCCGCCGGCCTTGCTCGGCTTCAGGCAGAGCAACGCCACAATGTCGGATGAATCGCAGTGGTAGGGCAGCCGCGCCGCCGTCTGGTAGCCGCGATGATTGGGCTGCGCGTAGTCGGCGCCGATATCCTTCACATGGCCCAGGATATGCCCCATGGCGTTCTGCGAAACCGGCTCGCCCAGCAGCGTGCCCAGGCCGAAATAGGCAATGGCGCATTGCCGCACGCTCCAGCGTTCCACCGGCACGCCGCGCACCAGCACAAAGCCACGCCCATGCAGCACCGCGGCGCGAATCTCCGCCACCAACGGCGCCAGCCCCGGCACCGCCAAATGGCTGGCATTGATGGCGGCAATGTCGATGCCCGTGGCATCCAGTCGCTGCACTGCCGCGTCCAACTCGGCAATCTCGGCTTCGCGCAGTGGCCGCAGCCAATCGGTACGCCCGGCCATCTCGGCGCCGTACCACAGTTGCGCTCCCTTGATGGGCTGCAACATCGCCGTCCTCCGCTTGCTTTGGCAGCAGCCTAGACCCGGAGGACCGCGAACCGAAATACCCGGCTTCAGTCCGCCAGGCTGGCCAGCAGTGCGGCCTCAATGCGGTCCACATCCGCCAGGCTGTTATAGCCATGGAAGCTGATGCGAATTCGCCCACGACCACCCCAGGCATAAACCCCGCGCGCATACAGCGCTTCCACAATGGCGCTGGTGCGGGCGTGCTCCACGCATACGCTGGCGCCATGCCGGGCGGGTTCCGGCGGCGTGGTGCTGGCAATGCCATGCGCCACCAGCCGGCCCAGCAGCGCCACGGTCAGCCCCTGCACATGCGCCTGCACCGCGTGCATGTCGTATTGCCGCAGGTAGTCCAGCGCCTCGTTCAGCACGTAAATCGCCGCATGCGCCGGGTTGCCGCGGGTGAAGCGCATGGCATCCGGCTTCAGCCGCATGCCCGCGCCGTAATCCGGCTTGCCGCTGCCGGTGATGCTGTTGCCATCGATGTTGAACCAACCAGCTGAGTTCGGCGCCCAGTGCGGCAGCCGCGCCCGGTTCCAATAGGCAATGGCCACACCGGTGGTACCCAGCATCCATTTGTAGCAGGCGCTGAAGGCAAAGTCGGCCACGCTCGCCTCAATCGGCATCCAGCCGCTGGCCTGGGTGAAGTCCACCACCAGCAGCGCGCCCACGCTGTCGGCCATGCGGCG
The DNA here is from genome assembly GCA_947446625.1 of Acetobacteraceae bacterium. Classification (GTDB taxonomy): domain Bacteria; phylum Pseudomonadota; class Alphaproteobacteria; order Acetobacterales; family Acetobacteraceae; genus CAIMOR01. The sequence continues at coordinate 8,530 of CANFIE010000052.1, forward strand.
CAGCGCCAGCAAATCCGGCCGCTGCGCGTTCAGGTAGCTCACCGCCGAAACGGCGATGACCCGCGTGCGCGCATCCACCTGCGCCGCCATCGCCGCCGGGTCCATCGCGTCGGCAAAGCGCAGTTCAATGCTGGGGTTGCGGCGCAGCGCCAAAGGCCCAACGTCCGAGGGATATTCGTTCGGCTCCATCACGGCGTTGTCGCCTGGGCGCCAGTCCAGGCTTTCCACCACCAGGCCCACGCCCTCGGCCACGTTGGAGACAAAGCCGATATCGCCCGGCGCCACGCCCCACAGCGCGGCGGCGCCCACCCGGGCGCGCTCAATCTGCGCCTCCTGCGGCTCGCGCCCCCGGTGGCCCAGGCCCTTGTCTTCGGCATAGGCCTCAAACGCCTGGGCATGGCGGCGCAGAAACGGCGTTTCGCCCGCCGCGCATACATGGGTGATGCCGGCGGGCAGGCGGAAATCAGCGGGGTTGAACAGCGGTTCCATGCCCGCAGCCTCACCCCGCGCCGCGGCGCTTGTCCAGCGCTACTCCACCGTCATCTGCAACTCGGCCACCAACGGCCGCACCTGCGCCACCTGGGCGCGCACGGCGGCGCCGAACACCTCCGGCGTATCGCCCCCCGGCTCGGCGCCCAGTTCCAGAATGCGGCGGCGCAATTCCGGGTGCTGCGCGGCGGCGGCAATCTCGCGGTGCAGCCGCGCCAGCACCGGTGCCGGGGTATGCGCCGGGGCGAAAAAGCCGTTCCAGCCCAGCAATTCCAGGTTGGGGTAGCCCAGTTCGCGCACCGTGGGCACGTTGGGCAGTGCGCTGGCCCGCTGCGCAGCCAGCGTCGCCATCGGCCGCAACTCGCCAGCACGGATGCGCGCCAGCGAGGAGGAAAGCTGGTCTCCACCAAACTGAATCCGTCCGGCCAGCATTTCCTGCACCAGCGGCGCGGCGCCACGGAAGGGCACATGCTCCATGCGGATGCGCGCATCGCGCTTCAGCACCTCACCCACCAGGTTCATGGTGCTGCCCGGCCCGGTGGAGCCATAAAACGCCTGGGTCGGGTGCGCCTTTGCCCAATCCACAAAGCCGCGCAGGTCGTTGGCGCCCACGCCCGGAATCGCCAGCAGCATCATGGGCACATTGGCACCCATGGAAATCGGCGCGAAGTCGCGCTCAATGCTGTGCGGCGCGCGGCCCAGCCGTTCCAGCGCGGCGGTGGTGGTGCTGAAGGTCAGGTTGTGGAACAGCAGCGTGTAGCCATCGGGCGCCGCCTTGGCCACCACATCGGCGCCAATGGAACCGCCGCCACCGCCGCGATTTTCCACCAGCACCGGCTGGCCCATGGTCTCGCTCAGCCGCTGAGCATAAAGCCGAGCCAGAATATCGGTGGTACCACCGGCCGGAAACGGCACGACGCTGCGGATGGGCTTGTTCGGGTAAGCCTCCTGCGCCCGCGCCGCAAAGGGCGAGAGCGCAGCGGCGGCCAAAAGGGCGCGGCGGGTCGGGGTCATGGCGTTGCTCCGGTTTATTTGCCGGCAGCCTAACCCCGCACCGCCCCGCTTGTCAGTGCCCCGCGTTCTCGCCGCTGAAATCAGGCGCCTGCAGCCCGCTGGCCACCAGTTGCTTGACCAGACCAGCCTTCAGCCGCTCCAGCCCGGCCTCGGTGCTGGCCTCGCAACGCGCCACCAGCACCGCCTGGGTATTGGAAGCGCGCAGCAGCCACCAGCCATCCTCGGTCAGCACCCGCACGCCATCCACCGCCTGCACCTTGGCACCCTCGGCGGCCAGGCGGGCCTTCACTTCCTCAACCACCACAAACTTGCGGTGCTCGTCGCAGTCAAAGCGCAGTTCCGGGGTGTTGATCACCACCGGCAGGGCGGCGCGCATCTGGCCCAGCGTTGCGGTGCTGCGGGCAAGGATGCCCAGCAGCCGCACCGCGGAATAGGGCGCGTCGTCAAAGCCGTACCACTTGTCGGCGAAGAAGATGTGGCCGCTCATCTCGCCGGCCAGCGGGCTTTTCGTCTCCGCCATCTTGCTCTTGATCAGCGAATGCCCGGTCTTCCACATCAGCGGCGTGCCGCCGGCCTTGGCAATCTCGTCGAACAGCACCTGGCTGGCCTTCACATCGGCAATGATGGTGCCGCCCGGATGGCTCTTCAGCACATCCCGCGCCAGCACCACCAGCAACTGGTCGCCAAACAGGATATTGCCCTCGCCATCCACCACGCCAATGCGGTCGGCGTCGCCGTCAAAGGCAATGCCCAGATCGGCCTTGTTGGCGTGCACGGCGGCGATGATCTGCTCCAGGTTCTTCGCCACCGTCGGGTCGGGGTGGTGGCTCGGGAAGGTGCCGTCCACCGTGCCGTTGATGACGATATGCTTGCCCGGCAGCCGCGCCGTCAGCACCTTGGTGATATCGCTGCCCGAGCCATTGCCCGGGTCCCACACCACCGTCATCTGGCGGTCGCCGCCGTCGTAATCCTGCATCACGCGGGCGGCGTAGGCTTCGGTCACGTCCACATCGCGCTGGCTGCCGGCGGCCTCGGCCACCACATCGCCGGCCGCGGCCATGCGGCCAATTTCCTGAATCTGGGCGCCGAAGAACGGCTTCTTGCCCAGCATCATCTTGAAGCCGTTATAGTCCGGCGGGTTGTGGCTGCCGGTCACCATCACCGCGCCATCGGCGTGCTGGTCATACCCCGCGAAGTACAGCATGGGCGTGGCCACCAGCCCGATGCGGATCACCTCCAGCCCACAGGCCATCAGCCCGGCCACAAGCTGCGGCTCCAGCATGGGGCCGGAAAGCCGGCCGTCATACCCAACCGCCACCTTGCTGCCACCGCCGCGCTTCACCAGCGTGCCGAAGCAGCGGCCGATGGCGAAGGCATCGGCGGGATGCAGGGTTTTGCCGACAATGCCGCGAATATCGTATTCGCGCAGCACCGTGCCTTCGAACTGGTGGGTGAAACCGCTCATCGTCAAAATCCCGTGCTCAAGTATATTTCTTCAGGAACTCGCGCACCGTGGCCGCCATTTCCGGCCGCTTCAAGGCAAAGGCGATCTGCGCCTCCAGGAAGCCGGTCTTGTCGCCGCAGTCGAAGCGCCGGCCCTCATAGCGCACCCCGTGGAAGGGCTGGTGCCCAATCAGCTTGGCCATGCCATCGGTCAGCTGCACTTCACCGCCGGCGCCTTTTTCCATCTTGGCCAGATGGCCAATCACTTCCGGCATCAGCACGTAGCGGCCAATCACGGTCAGGTTGGAAGGCGCCTTGTCCACCGGCGGCTTTTCCACCAGGCCCTTCACGCTCACCAGCCGGCCCATATCCTTGTCGATATCCAGCACGCCGTAGCGGTTCACCCGCTCCATCGGCACTTCCTCAACCGCCACCACATTGCCACCGGTCTCGCGGTAGGCTTCGGCCAGCTGCTTGGTGCAGGAGACATCGCATTGCATCAGGTCATCGGGCAGCAGAATGGCAAACGGGTCATCGCCAATGAAGCTGCGGGCGCACCAGATCGCGTGGCCCAGGCCCATCGGCACCTGCTGGCGCACCGTCACCATGCTGCCCGGCTCCATCGCCATGGCGCGCAACTCGTCCAGCTCGGCCTTCTTGCCGCGGTCCGCCAGGGTGCGTTCCAGCTCATAGGCCACGTCGAAATGCTCGACGATCGCGGTCTTGCCGCGGCCGGTGATGAGGCAGAACTGCTCGATGCCGGCCTCGCGGGCCTCATCGATCGCATACTGGATCAGGGGCCGGTCCACCACCGGCAGCATTTCCTTCGCCAGCGCCTTGGTGGCGGGCAGGAAGCGCGTGCCCAAACCGGCAACCGGCAGCACGGCCTTCTTCAGCGGCTTCAATGCGGACAAGGTATTCTCCTTGGTAATCTCGACGCTTCGGACTCTGAACGAATAGGCCCGTAGACCTCGGGCAGTACAGGCGCAAGATGGTTACGGTCGCCTTCTGTCGTCAGTAATTTTTAGTCTCGCAACAAAATATCGCGAGCCTGGTTCAATCGGGCCGCCATCCAGTCGCTGCCGCCATGGTCGGGATGGGCCGCCTGCATCAGCCGCCGATGCGCCGCGCGAATATCCGCCACACTCGCCCCCGCCGCCAGCCCGAGCACCGCCAGCGCCTCGGCGCGGTCCATCGGCCCGGCCTGCGGCGCGGCCGGCGGCGGCACGCTGCGCCAGTCGGGCCAGGCACGGTCCAGCCAGGCTTCCAGCAGCGGCACCGAATCCGGGTCCTGCGCTTGGCATTCCGCCAGCAGGGCCAGCAGCGCCGGCAGATCCAGCTCGGCCAATTCGCGCCCGGCCTGGGTGCCGGCCAGCACCCGGCCGCTCATTTCGCCATTGGCATGGTCCAGCCGCATGGCCAGCCAGGCGGTGGTCACGCTGTCCTCGGGCGGGGCCGGGGCGCGGAAAAACCGGCCCAGATGCCCGGCCTGCCACCAGCGCCACAGCATGGGCGCAAACACCACCAGCCCCCACAGCACCTGGCCGCCCCGGCCGGTGACCAGCAGCGCCACTGCCACCAACAGCACCAAGCCGCCGCCCAGCACCAGCAGCGTATTGCGCACGGTGGCCGGCGGCGCCGCGGCAAACAGCCGCAACAGCAGCAGCACAACCCCCAGCGCCAGCACGCCCAGCAGCAGCGGGCCCATGCCGGCTAGCCCCGGGGCGCGGGCAACTGCCCGGCCAGTTGCTGCGCCGGGGCGCCGGGCAGCCGCACCAGTGCCGCCCGCCCGCCAGCGGCAAACACCGCCACCGCCCGCAGCAGCGCCGCCAGGGCGCCAGCCGCGCCGGCATCAAACGGCGCATAAGCCCCGCCGCTGATTTTCGCGATCTGCCGGAAGCCATCCGCCGCCACCGGCTCCGCCCCCTCATGGAACACAAACACCGGCGTGCCATGCAGCCCCAGCTGCCCGGCCAGATGGCACAGCGGGTCCAGCGCCTCCTCCAGCGCGTCGCCCACGAAGACCAGGGCATTCACCCGCTCGCGCTGCGTCTCGTTCAGCACATGCTGCAACATCCGGCCAATCTGGGTCTGCCCGCCCAGGCAGGTCACCCCGGTCATCCGCCGGGTCAGCTCGGCGGCATCGGCCAGAAACGGTGTGGCGGCCAGCTCGCGGAAGCCCCGGTAATAGGCCAGCTGCACCGCCAGCCCGCCCAACTCCCGCGTGGCCAGGAACATCTCGGCCTGCAACTGGCAGGCGCGGTCCCAGCTGGGTTGCCGGCTGGCGGTGGCGTCCATGGCAAATACCAGCCGCCCGCGCCGCCCATTGGCCGGGCGCAGCGCCGGCATGGCCTGCACCTTGCCCAGAAACGCCTGCACGGCGCTGCTGGCGGGCGGGGCTTTCGGCTTCTCCGGCAGGTTGCTCATGCGCCGAAGATGGGCCAGCCCGGCCGCCACCGCCAGGGGTGCCGCGCTGCTCCCGGCAAGTTCACCCAGGCGGCGCTGGTGCCGGGCGCCCGGGCAGGCTCTACTGCGGAACAGTTGGCGGAGAATGACCATGCGGCGATGGGGGATTTTAACGGCGGCCCTGGTGCTGAGCGCAGGGCTGGCCCTGGCGCAGAAGCCGCCGCCGGCCGAGGCGCCCGCGCCCGGCCCCCGCACCGCCAAGCCCGCCCCGGCGCCCAACACCCCCGGCGCGCCGGCCCGGCCGGCC
>CANFIE010000053.1 GCA_947446625.1 Acetobacteraceae bacterium
ATCCAGGAGACAGACCATGGCCCTGCTCAAGCCCATTGAGATCCGCAACACCGGCCTGACCGCCAGCTACTGGCGGCTGACCCATGTGCAACTGGACCACGCCGCCGGCGTGGCCGAGTTCCGCCTGCACGGCTACCCCGACGCCGCCGCCCGCCTGGCCGGCAAGGCGCCGCTGCCGGCCATCGACTACCGCCTGGGCGCCGAGGCGCTGCAGGCCGAGTCGCTGCACAACGTCACCACCCAGCAGTTCTACGCCGCCGCCAAGGCGCAGCCCGCCACCGATGGCACCGCCTGGCTGGCTGAAGCCGAAGACGCCTGAACCCGGCCCGCAACAAAGCCCCCTGACAGCAAGGAGCACCGCGAATGTCCAACATCACCCTCTACGCCCAGGACCTGCTGGGCCGCGCCCTGTGCGGCCGCGCCCCGGCCATGCCCACCCAGGTCTATCTGGCGCTGGGCACCGGCGGCGCCGATGCCACCGGCGTGGTCGGCGAACCTTCCGGCAATGGCTATGCCCGCCAGCGGGTTACCTTCACCGGTACGGGCGCGCAGCAAAACAGCACCGCCGTAACGTTCACCTTCACCGCGGCGGGGGGCACGCTCTCCTATGCCGGGCTGTTTGACGCCGCCACCGGCGGCAATCCGCTCACCTGGTCGGCGCTGACGCAGTCGGTCACCATCAGCGGCGCGGGCACAGTTACCATCAACCCATCGGGGCTCAATCTGCAGCCGAATTGAGCGACGCTGCCGAGGAAACCACGGGCCTTCGCGGGCCCGTGGTTGAATTCAGCTTTGTTGTCCTTGACGTGACGCAAGAAACCGGGATTTGCTCGCTCCAAGGGGAAGTGCCTGAATATCAGGCGCCGAAGCCCCCGCATGGCGATTGGAGCGTATCTTGAACCCGTTGGATGCCACGCGACACACGCACACGGCCCGGGCTGACGAGGTATGCGCCACCTGTGGCAGCCGCGTTGCCGGGCTGTGCAAGGCCATGGATGCCGCCGCGCTGGACGACATTTCCGGTGAGTCCGACCGCCTGACCATGCCTGCACGCAGCCTGGTTTTCCGTGAAGGCGATACCGCCAACAGGGTCTTTTCCATCATGTCCGGCATCGCCAAGCTCACCCGGCTGCTGCCAGACGGCAAGCAGCAGGTGGTTGGCTTCCGTTTCCCCGGCGACATCATTGGCTACACCAACCGGCAGGAATACCCGTTTGACGCCGAGTTGCTGACCAACGCCCAGCTTTGCCGGCTGGACCGCCCGAAGCTGGACAAGCTGCTGACCCGCTACCCCAGCATGGAACACCGCCTGCTGGACCTGTGCATGCAGGAGCTGACCACCACGCAGGAACAACTCGTCACCGTTGGGCGCCGCCCGGCGGAAGCGCGGGTGGCGGCCTTCCTGGTCTCACTGCTGGATGCCCGGCGCCTGCGCGGCGACGCACCCCGCGTGCTGGAAATGCCGATGACCCGCGCCGACATCGCGGATTTCCTCGGGCTGACGCTGGAAACCGTCAGCCGCAGCTTCACCGCCTTCCGCAAGCGTGGCTGGCTGCAGGAGCCAGAGCACATGAAGGTGGAACTGCTGGACCTGGAAGCGCTTTCCGGCCTGGCCGACGGCACCAGCGACGTCGACTGACGTCGCCGCCCCGGCGCTACTCCTTCCAGGGCTGGCGCCGCCACATTTCACGATACGCCACGTCCTGCCGGCGGAAATCCGCCAGCCATTCAGCGCCAGAGAGGAACCGCAGCGGCATACCCTGCTGCGCCGCGCGCTGCTGCACCGCCGGGTCGGCCGCCATCTCGCGCAATGCCGTCTCCAGCTTGCCGCGAATCTCCTCCGGCAGGCCCGGCGGGGCGGCAAAGCCACGCTGCGAGCTGAACACGATATCCATGCCCTGCTCCCGCGCCGTGGGAATGTTCGGCGCGCCGGACCAGCGGCTCTCCCCCAACTGCACCAGTGGCCGTACCAGCCCGGCTTCCCATTCAGCCCGCGCATCCGTCAGGCTGATGCCGGCCACCATGATATCGCCGCTCAGCAGCGCCTGCCGGATTACCGCCGTGCCGGTGTAGTGCACCGCATTGGCGCGCAGGTTGCCCAGGCGCTCCAGCGTCAACACCGAGAAATGCGCATAGGTGCCAATGCCGGTGGTGGCGAAGCTGACGGCGCCCGGGTTGGCGCGGGCAAAGGTCACCAAGTCCGCCAGCGTCTTCAGCGGGCTGTCGGCGCGCACGAACATGCCACCCACATCATCCACCATGTTGCCGATCAGCGCGAAATCGGTGAAATGATATGGCTCGTTGCGCTCAATCGGCAGCGTCGCCAGGTTCGGCCCGGTAACCGCGCCAATGGTGTAGCCATCCGGCGCCGCACGGCGGATTTGCGTGAAGCCGATGCCGCCGCCGGCGCCGGGCCGGTTCACAATCACCACCGGCTGGCCGAAGCGTTCCTCCAGCACCCGGCCATAGGCACGAGACGCCACATCGGCGCCGCCACCCGGGCCGTAGGGCACAATGATGGTGATCGGCCGCTCGGGCCAGGCGGCTTGGGCGGCCTGGGCCACCATCAACAGCAACGCGGCGGCAAGCCAACGGCGCATGGGAATTCCTCCGTATTTTCGGCAACACTGGCACAGCCACGCCGGGCCTGACAAACTGCGCGCATGATCAATGCGGCAATCGTCGGCCTCGGTTGGTGGGGCGAACGCCTGTTGGACGCAGCGCGTCCGGCGGCGCACAAAATCCGGTTCATCCATGGCGTCAGTCCCCGCCCGGCCCTGCGCCAGGCGCTGGCCGAAAAGCACGGCCTGAGGCTCTCCCCCAGCATTGCCGAGATGCTGCGTGACCCCGCGGTGCAGGCCGTGGTGCTGGCCACGCCGCACAGCATGCATGCCGACCAGATCGAGGAGATCGCCGCCGCCGGCAAGCCCATCCTCTGCGAAAAGCCCTTCACGTTGAAGCGCGCCGATGCGGTACGCGCCGTGCGCGCCTGCGAAAAGGCCGGCGTGCTGCTGGGCATTGCGCATAACCGCCGCTTCCTGCCCGCCGTTGGCGAGTTGAAGCGCGTGGTGGACTCCGGCGCCCTCGGCCAATTGCTGCATATCGAAGCGCATCTGAGCAACGAGAACTCGTCCAGCAACTTCGCGCCCTGGCGGCATGACGAGGATGAAAGCCCGGCCGGCGGCCTGACGGGCACCGGCGTGCATATGCTGGACTGCTTCACCAACCTGGTCGGCCCGGTCAAGCGCGTCACCACGCAGTTGCTGCGCTGGAAGCCGGCGCCCGGCGCGCTCGACAGCCTTTCGGTCATGCTCGAATTCGCCAATGGCATGTCTGGCACGCTGGCCATGGTGCGGGCCACGCCGCGCTATTGGCGTCTGCATGTGTTCGGCACCACCGGCAACGCCGAAAACCACGACGAATCCGGCCTGGTGCTGCGGCTTTCCGGCCAGCCGCATGAACGCCGCAGCCTGCCCGAGGTGGACACGCTGCGGCTGGAACTGGAAGCCTTTGCCGACGCGCTCTCAGGCGGCGCGCCCTATCCCATCACCTATCCGCAGATGATCGCCACGGTGGCGGCGTTTGAGGCCATTGTGAAATCCGTCCAGGCCGGCGGTGCCACTGTTGAGGTTGAACAGTAGCGCCGCCAGCCAGCCGGCTCACTCCACCTCGTAGGCCGGCACCAGCACTTCGCGCCCCGGCACGAAGTTGCGGTTGTTGATGCTGGGGTTGCGCACCGTGTAGTACCAGCTGCGCGCATAGAGCGGGTTCTTCACGCTGCGCACCTCGTGTTCAATCTTGAACAGCACCTTGCCGGTGTCGAGGTCGGTGATATCGACGAAGCGATACTGGAACTCGTTGCTCTCCTCGGTAATCAGCCCACGCTCCAGCAGCTTGCGGTGCGGGCCGGAGAAATCGACGATCGAGATCTGCACATGGTGGCCGTCGAACGGCGCCAATTCCTTGTCGCACTCGCGGAAGATCATATCCACGCTGGCGCTGGCCTGCACCCGGGCGGCGGGCTCGCCCTCCACGGTTTCCAGCTTCGCCGGCATGGCCAGCATTTCCTCATAGAAGCGTGCAATGCCCTTGGCCGCACCACGCGGCACGTCGAACTGCACATAGGGCATGGACTGGTACACCCGGCCGAACTTCTCCTCATCCGGCCCATACACCCGGTAGTGGTTGCCCCAGGGGCACCAGGTGTCCACGTAGCTGCCATGGTCCTCAAAGCGGAACTGCGTGCCGGCCAACTCGCCCTTCACCCGGTCCAGCCGCCACAGCAGCTCCTTCAGGTCGGGCACCAGAATGCCGGTATGGCCGCGCAGCACCTGCGGGTTGCCACGCGGCAGGTGGAACTGCGCGTTGGGCAGGTTCACCCACATGTTGTCGATGCCGGTCATCAAATACGGGTCGCGCGTCAGCCCCAGGCCGCTGATGTAGAAGGCGGTGGCCGGCAACTGGCTCGGAATGGTCACATTCACATGGCCGAACTCGACGCTGTTGCCGAGGTCGCCGGTGCGGCGGTCCCACTGGTTGCTTGGCATATCCATGACGTTGCTTCTCCCTGTCTGGGCTTCGGTTGCTGCCAGCTTTGCAGGCCCCGCGCCTTGCTTCAAGTCAACCGCTTGCCCAGCCCGGCGCGCGGCCGCATGCTTGCGGCAACAAACCAGGGAGGATCTCATGCGCGCCGCGACCCGTCGCAGCCTGTTGGCTGCCGGCCTTGCCAGCATGGCCGGCCCCGCTGGCGCCCAGGCCGAATACCCCAGCCGCCCGGTGCGCGTCATCGTGCCCTTCCTGGCCAGCGGCATCCTGGACCAATTGGGCCGCCTGCTGGCCGAGCGCCTGGCCCGGCAGATGGGCCAGGCCTTCATTGTGGAAAACCGCCCCGGTGCCGGCGGCAACCTGGGCACCCTGGCCCTGGCCCGCGCCCGCGGAGACGCCTACACCCTCGGCATCGGCAGCAGCGGCCCCCTGGCCATCAGCCCCATCACCGAGACCAACCTGGGCTATGACCCGCTGGCCGACCTCACGCCCATCACCATTCTGGCGGCAACCCCGCTGGTGCTGGTGGTGCCGGCGGAAAGCCCCTGGCGCAGCCTGAGCCAGATGATGGCGGCGCTGAAGGCCGGCGGGCCGGAAGTGCTCTACCCCACCCCTGGCGTGGGCAGCCCGCAATTGCTGGCTGGCGAGGCCTTTCGCCAACAGGTGGGCTTTGCCGCCGCGCCGGTGCACTACAATGGCAGCGCCCCCGTGGTGCTGGCCATTCTGGCGAAGGAAATGCCCTACACCTTCGAGAACCTGACCCTGGTGCTGCAACATATCCGCGCCGGCACGCTGCGCGCCCTGGCGGTTACCAGCCGCACCCGCGCCGCCCTGCTGCCGGAAGTGCCCACCATGGCCGAAGCCGGCCTGCCCGGCTTCGAGGCTGGCGGCTGGTACGGCTTCCTCGGCCCCGCCGGCCTGCCCGATGCCATTGTGGCCAAGCTGCACACCGAGGCCGTGGCGGCGCTGCGCGAGCCGGAAGCCGCCCGCCGCATCGCCGAAATGGGCAGCCCCAACATCACCAGCACGCCAGCCGAATTCCGCAGCTTCATCGGCGCGGAAATGCAGCGCTGGCGCGGGGTGATGCGGAACGCTACTCCGGCCGCAAGGTGAAGGTCAGAACCGTCTCGGCACAGACAATGCCGCCACGGTTGCCCAGTTCCACGCTGCCATAGCGCTGGGCATAAACCTGCGGCAGCGGCCGTGCCCCGGGCGCCGCCAGCCACAGCCGCAACAGGTGCCTGTGCCGCTCCGGCTCGGGCCAATTCACAAAGTCGCCGCGCGAATGCAGCATGGTGTGGTTGTGCACAAACTGCATGTCGCCTGGGCGGAATTCCACCTTCAGGTTCACGTCGGCCTCATTGGCAATCGCGTCCAGCAGGTCCAGCGCCTCGTGCTCGGCCGCCGAAAGCCGCCGCGCCTCGGGGAAGTTCTCCTGCGCGCTGCGGATATACTGCCCGGAGTAGATCGCGCTCAGCTTGCCGGCGTGCCAGTGGAACACCGGCATGTCGAACCACGGCTTCATCCCCGGAGGAATCTCACCGCGCCGGTCGGTGGGAAAGGGATTGAACAGCAGCGGCACCAAATCAGGCCGGCGCTTCAGCATTTCATTGTACAGCGTGGTGCTGCTGCACAGCCGGCTCTCGCCGCCTTCCTGCGCCGTCTTCAGGCAAATCAGGCCGACGATGTCGCAACTGTCGGTGTGGTATTCCAGTTCGCGCGTGGTCTGGTAGTAGCGCACCTTCGGGTTGGTGATATCCAGCCCCAGATCCTTCACATGCCCCAGCAGATGCCCCTTGGCATTCTGGCTGCGGAAGCTGCCCAAATGGCTACCCACGCCAAGGTAGGCAATCGCCGCCGCCTCGATATCCGTCACATCCACCTGGAAGCCGCGCAGCACCAAAAAGCCCCGGCCATTCAGCAATTCGTCCGAAACCTGCGCCAGCTTGGCCGCCAGCCCCGGCAGCTTGAAGTTGGTCGGCGTAATCTCGCCCAGCGCCTTGCCGCCGGCCCGGTGCGCCCGCACGGCGGCATCCAACTCGGCCAAATCCTCGGGCGTGAAGGGCACCACCCAGTCGGTCCGGCTGCGCATGTCGCGGCCGTACCAAGCCTGCGGGCCGCTGATCGGCCCCGGCGGCAAGGGCGCGGGCGAAAGGGCAAGGGCCTCGGACATCTCAGTTTCCCCACATTGCTTTGCGCCGAGCCTGGACCCAGGGGCCGGCCAAGTCCAGGGTGCGCCCAACCAGGAGAGCCAGGATGCGCGCAGGATACTTCACCGAATACGGCCCCGCCCGTGCCGTGCTGCAGGTTGGCGAACAACCCGCCCCAGTGGCCGGCCCCGGCCAGGTGCTGGTCCGCATGGCGTTTTCGGGGGTGAATCCGTCGGACGTGAATCGCCGCAGCGGCATTCGCGGGCGCGAGAACTTCCCCGTGGTCATCCCGCATAACGACGGCGCCGGCACCATTGCCGCCGTGGGCCCCGGCGTGCCGGCGGCGCGGGTGGGTGAGCGGGTGTGGATCTATAACGGCCAGCGCGGCGGCCGCGCCTTCGGCACCTGTTCCGAGTTCATGGCGGTGGACAGCATCCAGGCCGTGGCCCTGCCGGCAGCCACCCCGCTGGAAGCCGGCGCCTGCCTGGGCGTGCCGGCCATGACCGCCTGGTACTCCCTGTTCGCCGATGGCGACGTGGCCGGGCAGGATGTGCTGGTCACCGGCGGTGCCGGCGCGGTGGGGCACTATGCCATCCAAATGGCCCGGCTGGCCGGGGCGCGCAGCGTCATCACCACCGTCAGCGGCGCCGAAAAGGCCGCGCACGCCGAAAAGGCCGGCCCCAGCCACATCATCAACTACCGCACCGAGGATGTTGCCGCCCGCGTCATGCAGATCACCGAAGGGCGTGGCGTCAGCCGCATCGCGGAAGTGGATTTGGGCGGCAACCTGGCCACAACCATGCAGGTGGCCGGCAAGAAATGCGTCATCGGCGCCTATGCCAGCCGAGGCGGCCAGAACCCCGCCCTGCCCTTTTACGAGATGCTGGCGCGCGACATGGTGGTGCGCACCGTGTTCTGCTCCTTCATGGAAGCCGGGCTGCGCGCTGAGGGCACCCGCCGGCTGACCGAATGGATGGCCGCTGGCCAGATCACCCATAGCATCGGCCATATCCTGCCGCTGGAGGACCTCGCCACCGCCCACGAAATGGTGGAAAGCGGCGAGGTCATCGGCAAGGTGATGGTGCGCTTTTAGACCGGCGCCAAACTCAAATCCGGTAGGTGCGCGCGGCGGTATCGTGGAACAGCGCGGCTTTTTCTGCCGCGCTGGCCCCGGCCGCCAGCTTCTTGCAGGCGTTCCAGAACACGCCATAGCCATAGCTGCCCTTGTCCACCGGGAAGTTGGACTGGAACATGCAACGGTCGGCGCCGAAGGCCTCGATGCAGGTCTCGATATACGGCTTCCACGCCGCCGCCAGTTCGTCGCTGGAAGGCGGCAGCGCCCCGGCGTCAAAGCCAAAGCCGCCGATCCGCATGCCCAGCCCGCCCAGCTTCACCACCACATTGCCGCAAGCCGCCAGGTCCTGGATGTTGCGCTTCCACTCGGCAAACACGGCGTCGCGCTTGCCGGCGTAAGGCCCAATGCCCAGCGGCCCACCCACATGGTCCAGAATGATCGGCGTGCCCGGAAAAGCCCGCGCCAGTTGGGCCAGGTCGGGGATCTGGTGATGGTACAGCCAGGCGTCAAAGCTCAGCCCCAACGGCCCCAACTGGGCAAAGCCCTCACGGAATTCCGGGGTGTGGAACATGTCACGCGGCGGCTGGTAGGCCGGGTTCAGCAGGCTGGCATCGGCATCCCAGGTGGAGATGTGCCGAATGCCGCGGAACCGCCCGCCACCCACGGCCAGATGCGCCTGCAGCACATCCCGCGCCAGGCGGCCGTTGCGCAAATCCACATGGCCCACAATGCCGGCGCCGATGCGCGTGCTGCCATAGCCGCCGCTCTCGCTCATGGCGGCGATGCCGGCCACAAACTCGGTCTCACCCACCGGCTTGAAGGCTTCCGGCCCGCTGGCCCGGTGCATGGCGCGGCACTGGATGAACACCGTGGCCACCACATTGTGGCCCTGGTTCAAATCCGCCACGAAGTCGTTGATCAGGTAGCGCCAATCCGCCCGGTCCCACAGGTGGTGATGCGGGTCGATGATCGGCAGGCCCGGCTCCAGCGCGGCTTCGCTGCGCTGCGCCAACCATTCGTCACGCACGCCCAAGTAGGGCGAATGGGCGGGCTGGGTGCTGCTCATGGGTGTTTCCTCCAATACGGCGGGAATGGTCGCATCGGGCGCCGCTTTCGGCTAGTCATCGGGGCATGGGCGGCATCAGCATCTATTTGGCGGGGCCAGAGGTTTTCCACCCGGCGGCCCGCGCCATCGGCGAACGCAAGCGCGCGCTCTGCGCCGCGCATGGCTTCATCGGCCTCTACCCGCTGGAGGAGCACGAGACCGCCACCGATGACGCGGTGACCATCTATCGCCGCAACCTGGCCCGCATGCTGGCCGCCGATGCCATCATCGCCAACCTCACGCCGTTTCGCGGGCCGAGCGCCGACCCCGGCACGGTGTATGAACTCGGCTGGATGATCGGCCGCGGCAAGCGCGCCCTGGGCTACAGCAACGAACCCCGGGATCTGCTGCCCCGCGTGGCGCCGGATGGCCTGGCGATTGAGGATTTCGCCCTGTTCGACAATCTGATGCTGGCCTGCGGCCTTAGCGAGGGCGGCTTCCCCGTGCTGCGCGCCGCCACCCTGGCCGCCGACCCCTGGCAGGATTTTTCCGCGTTTGAAGCCTGCCTGCGAAAACTGAAAGCTTAGAGCGACTGATTCACGGCCAGCGGCGCAAGCGCCTCGGCCGATCAGGCGCTAATCCGCCTCAATCCGCGCCCGGCGCACCACCTCGGCCCAGCGCGTGGCATCGGCGTGTATCAGCGCGCCCAGCGCCTCGGGCGTCTCGTCGCCGGCTTCCATGCCCAGGGCCGCAACCCGCTCCGCCACATCAGGCCGCGCCAGCAGTTTCGTCACCTCGGCATTCAGCCGCCGGCACAGCACCGGGTCGGTGCCCGGTGGCGCCACCAGCCCGTGCCAGCCCACCACATCCAGGCCGGCAAAGCCCTGCTCCTGCAAGGTGGGCACATCCGGCAGCGCCACGGTGCGCCGCGCCGGAGAAACCGCCAGCCCGCGCAGTCGCCCGCCGCGCACATGATCGGTCACCGCGCCGATATTGATCATCACGCCCTGCAGGCTGCCGCCCAGCAGGTCATTCACCGCCAGCGCGCCACCGCGATACGGCGCATGGGTCCAGCGCACCTCGCTGGCGTTCTGCACCACCTCACCCAGCAGATGCGCCAGGCTGCCATTGCCCGGTGTGCCTACCGCCAGGGTCTGCCGCCGCGCCAACCCTAGCCATTCGGTGAAGCTGCGCGCCGGGTGGTCGGCCCGCACCACGAAAATCTGCGGCACCTTCACACTGCGCGAAACCGGGGCGAAGCCCAGCGGGTCAAACCCCAGGCGCGGAAACAGCGCCTTGTTGATCGACAGCGAGTCGGACCCCGCCAGCAGGGTATAGCCATCGGGCCGCGCCCGGGCCGCAGCCTCGTAGCCAATGTTGCTGCCGGCGCCGGGCTGGTTTTCCACCAGCACGGACTGCCCGAGTGCATCGGTCAAATGCCGCGCCAGAAGGCGGGCGACAATGTCCTGGCTGCCGCCCGGCGCCACCGGCACAATCAGCCGTAGAGAACGCTCAGGCCAGCCCGCCGCCAGCGCCGGGCGCGCCAACAGGCTGGCCCCGGCCAGCGCCAACAGGGAACGTCGCCGCAGCATCACGCCACCTTCCGCCGCAGCAGCGAAATCGGCGTCTCGGCGGCAAGCCCGTGCTGATAGGCAATGGAAACCACCTTGCGGCTGGCTTCCCACACGGCGGCATCGGTACCCTCGGCCACCACCACCGTGCTGGCGCCGCAGCGCAGCAACATGGCGTAGTGGTCGGGTATCACATGCCCGGCCACGCGGATTTCCCCGGTATAGCCAAGGTATTCCCGCAGCTTGCGCGCCTGGCTGAAGGCCCGGCCATCGCGCGACTTCGGCAGCACCACCTGCACCAGCGCCAGGCGCGGCAGCAACGGCGCCAGCACATCCGGGTTCACATCATTGCCAATGGCCACGCCCAGCGGCGCGTTGCGCCCGGCCAGCAGCGCCGCATCCCGCAACAGCCGCGCCAGCGAGATCAGCACCGGCGCATCCGGCAGCGCGGCCTCGTCATCCACCACCTGCCAGTCATCGGCGCGCAGCGCGCCCTTCTCAAGCACGGGCATAAAGGGCCTCCTTGAACGGCGCCTGGCCAACCCGGCGATAGGTATCCACAAAACGCTCACCCGGGGCGCGCAGGCCAATATGGGTCAGCAGAATCTTCTCCACCGCGCCAGCCACCGCCTCGTAGCTGAAGCTCGGACCAATCAGCTCGCCAATCGCCGCATCATTGCCCGGCGCGCCACCCAGGGTGATCTGGTAGGCCTCGGCCCCGTGCTTATCCACGCCCAGAATGCCGATATGCGCCACATGATGATGCCCGCAGGCATTGATGCATCCGCTGATTTTTATTTGCAGCTCGCCCAGCACATGCGTGCGGTCCAGCGCATCCACCACACGGCTGATCTGCTGGCTGATGGGAATGCTGCGCGCATTGGCCAGGGCGCAATAATCCAGCCCCGGGCAGGCGATGATATCGCTGCCCTGGCCGAAATTCGCCGTGGCCAACCCGGCCGCCAGCAGCCCCTGCCACAGCGCGTACAGCTCGTCCTGCCGCACATGCGGCAGCACCAGGTTTTGCGTATGGCTCACGCGCAGTTCGCCAAAGGCAAAGCGCTCGGCCAAATCGGCCACCGCTTCCATCTGCGCGGCGGTGGCGTCTCCGGGAATGCCGCCCACCGGCTTCAGCGAAATCACCGCCGAGGCATAGCCCGCCTGCCGATGCGGCCGGGTGTTCAGCGCCACCCAGGCGGCGAATTCCGGCTCGGCCAGCGTAGCGCGGGCCAGGGCGGCGGCGGCATCGCCAGCGGGGGCGAAGGGCGGCGGGGCGAAATGCGCACGAATGGCCTGCACCACCTCCGGCGCCAGCCGATAGGGCGCCAACGGCATGCGCGCCAGCTCCTGCTGCACCAGGTCCAGAAAGCCATCGCGGCCCAGATCGCGCACCAGAATCTTGATGCGGGCGCGATAAATATTCTCGCGCTGACCCAACGCGTTATACACGCGCAGAATCGCTTCCATGGTCCGCAGGAACTCGGCCTCGGGCACAAACTCGAACAGCGGCACGGCCAGAATCGGCGTGCGCCCCATGCCACCGCCAACCTGAATGGTGAAGCCCACGGCGCCTGCCGCGTCCCGCTTCACCTGCACCGCCACGTCATGCGTGCGGCTGGCAATGCGGTCAGCCTCGGCGCCGCGAATGGCGATTTTGAATTTGCGCGGCAGCCAGGTGAATTCCGGATGCAGCGTGGACCATTGCCGCAGAATCTCGGCATACACCCGCGGGTCGGCGATTTCATCGGCGGCGGCGCCGGCGAATTCATCTGTTGTGGTGTTGCGGATGCAATTGCCGCTGGTCTGGATGGCGTGCATGTCCACCGCCGCCAGCGCGTCCAGCATCGCCGGCACATCGGTCAGCTGGGTCCAGTTGAACTGGATGTTCTGCCGCGTGGTGAAGTGCCCCCAGCCTCGGTCCCAGCGCCGGGCGATCATGCCCAGCTGCCGCAGCTGCGCGCTGTTCAGCACACCATAGGGCACCGCCACGCGCAGCATGTAGGCGTGCAGTTGCAGGTACAGGCCGTTCATCAGCCGCAGCGGCTTGAACTCATCCTCGGTCAACTCCCCGGCCAGGCGGCGGGCCACCTGGTCGCGGAACTCGGCAATGCGCTGCGCCAGGAATTCACGGTCCACCGCGTCATACCGGTAGGTGCGGGCGTGTTCCGGCTGGGGAATATAGGGGGCTTCGGGCATCGCGGCGGTCCTCAGGCGGCCAGCTGGGCGGCGGCTTCGGTGCTCGGCCCGGCGGCGCGAATGCGCTCCTTCTGCGAAACCGGCTGCGGCCCGGCGGCGGAAAGCGTCACCTCGGCGGCGTAAACCCCCACCACCTGCATGGCCTTTTCGGCCTGCTGGCCCAGCACCAGGGCGGCGGCGGCATCGTCGCCAGTTACGGCGCGGGCCTGGGCCAGGGCTTCCACCCAGGCAGTGCCGGCGCCCAGCCACACCACCCGGCCATCGCGCAGCCGATTGGCGGTGATGACCACCGGCATGGTGGCGGAACGGGCCTTGGCGCTCATTTGCGGATTATCCTGGCTGGCGGCGTTAATTACGCGAAATGCTCGCGGGTTATCGCCTATCTACCATCCGGAATTGTGATTGCAAGGCTCTCCAGCCCTGAGCTTTAAAAATAATACAGTTTCAATTAGCTATTTTGACCACCGAGCAAAAATACCCTGTGGATTCAACAGGGTTCAGATGGCGAAATTCAACGGCTCGCTGGTGGGCCGGCGCAGGCCAGCGGCACTGGCATTGCGCAACAGGTCATCCAGCGTCAGTCCGGCCAGATGATCGCGCAGCAGTTTGTCCAACTCACCCCAAAGCGGCGCGGTCACGGCTGCCTGCAAGGCACCACTCAGGGCGTCTCCGGCGGGCGGCTCCGCGCCTTCCTCCAGCGCCAGCACCAGGTCCAGCAGCCGAATCTCACGCGGGCGCCGGGCCAGGCGGTAGCCGCCACGCGGGCCACGCACGCTTTCCAGTACGCCAGCGCGGGAAAGCCCCTGCAACACCGGCTCCAGCCCGCGCCGGGCGGCACCCAGCCGTTCCGCCACCTCTGAGGCTCCCACCAGCGCACCGGCTCGGCCGGCGTGGAAGGCGACATCCAGCGCAACGGCAATGGCGGTCTGGGCTCGGTCCTGACGCAATAGCATGGGGTACTCCTTCAGGACTAAACTACGCTGCCCAATGGTGGTAATCCAGCCATCATGGAAAGCATCATCCCCTCAGCAGCCCGTGGCCGGGTTTATGGCAGCGTGCTGGAAATCATCGGCAATACGCCGCTGGTACGCCTGCCCAAGCTGGAAGCCGCGGAAAAGCTGGGCGCCAGGCTGGCGCTGAAGCTGGAGTTCCAGAACCCGCTGGGTTCGGTAAAGGACCGGATCGGCTTGGCCATGGTGGAAGCCGCCGAGCAGGCTGGCCTGATCCGCCCCGGTGAATCCACCCTGGTGGAGCCGACCAGCGGCAATACCGGCATCGCCCTGGCCTTTGTGGCCGCCGCCAAGGGCTACAAGCTGGTGGTGGTCATGCCAGACGGCGCCAGCACCGAGCGCCGCAAGATGATGAAATTGCTGGGCGCCACGCTGGAACTTACCCCCGCCAAGCGCGGCATGGCCGGTGCCATCGCCCGGGCCGAGGAAATTGTGGCCGCC
>CANFIE010000054.1 GCA_947446625.1 Acetobacteraceae bacterium
GGGCAGGATGGCGCGGCCTTCGCGCAACTGGATGAGTTGTGCGCGCTGGCGCGGCTGCCGAATGTGGCGGTGAAGGCCACCGGCGCGCCGCATTATTCAACCCAGGGCTACCCGTACCGGAATATCCAGGATGGGCTGCATCGCATCTTCGATGCCTTCGGGCCGAAGCGGTTTTTCTGGGGCACCGACATCACCCGCATGCCGTGCAGCTACCGGCAATGCGTGACCTTCTTCACCGAGGAACTGCGCTGGTTGCAGGGCCGCGACCTGGAGAATGTGATGGGTCGCGGCCTGTGCGAATGGATTGGCTGGAACCTGAAGTTCGACTGAGCCCGCCTGGGCTCAGGGTTGCAGCATGAGGGCGAAGCCTGGGATGTAGGTGGTGAGGAACAGCACGATCAGCATCACCATGATTTGTGGCCATATGGCTCGGCTGATCTGCCCAAGGCTGAGCTTGCTGATGGCCATGCCGATGAACAGGCAATAGCCAATCGGCGGCGCCGCCATGCCAATGGAGACATTGGTGACGATGATGGCGCCGAAGTGGATGGGGTCCACCCCAAAGCGATTGCCGATGGCGATGAGCATGGGGCCGAGGATGACCATGATGGCGATCTCGTCCATCACCGCCGCCAACAGGAAGAAGGCGATGTTGAGCGAGGCCAGCGCCAGCCATTTTTCCTGGATGCTGTCGGCCATCCACTGGGCAAAGCGCACGGCGAGTTGTTCCTGCGCCACCAGGATGCCGAAGCCGGTGGAGACGGCGATGATGGCGCAGACCACACCACTAGTGCGCATGGCGGCGGCGAACAGGCCGGGCAACTCCGCCACACGCATCTTGCGTTCTACGAACAGGCCGATGACCAGCGCGTAGAGGCAGGAGATGGCGGCGGCCTCGGTGGGGGTGAACACGCCGCCATAGATGCCGCCGAGCACGACCAGCGGCGATGCCAACGCCCATTTGCCTTCGTGGAAGGCCTTCCAGGTTTCCGCCAGGCTGGCGCGGGGCAGCTTGGGCACCTTGTTCCGCCGCGCGTGGAACCAGCAGATGATGAGCAGCCCCACCGCCAGCGCCAGCCCGGGCACGATGCCAGCGACGAAGAGCTTGCCGATGGATTGCTCGGCGACGATGCCCCAGATGACGAAGGCGATGGAGGGCGGGATGAGCGGCCCCAACACGCCGGCCGAAACCGCGATGGAGGCGGCGAAGGCCGGGCTGTAGCCGGCCCGCGCCATGGCCGGGATGAGGATGCCGCCAATGGCTGCCGTGGTGGCCGGCGCACTACCCGAGATGGCGGAGAACACCACCGCCGCCAGCACCGCCACCATGGCCAGGCCGCCGGTGCGGTGGCGCACCAGCGTGCCGGCCATGTCCACCAGGCGCTGCGAAAGCCCGCCCGCGGTCATCAACTCACCGGCCAGCATGAACAGCGGAATGGCCAGCAGGCTGTATTGCTGCGCGCCGCTGATCAGCGCCTGGGCCAGGAAGGCAGGTTCGATATCGGCCAGGATCAGCGCCGCCGTCATCGCCAGGGCAATGGCCATGGCGAAGGGGAAGCCAAGCAGCACCAGCCCGGCGAAGCCGGCGGTGAGGCACCAGGAGATGATGCTCATAGCGGGGCTTCAATCCGTTCAAACAATTGGCCGGCCGGGCGCAGCGTACGCTCCAGCGCGAACAACGCCATCAGCCCACCGCAGGCCAGTGCCAGCACATTGAGGATTTCAATCGGGTAGCCAATGGCGGCCGAGACGCTGCCCGAGGTGATGTCGAGGAAGCGCCAGCCGGACCAGACAAGGAAGATGCCAAGTGCCATGGTGATGAACTCGGTCAGCCGCTCGGTCCATACCCGAATGCCGGTGGGCAGCATGTCCGGCAGCATGGTCAGGCGCACATGCCACCCTTCATGCACGCCCAGCGCCAGCCCACCCATCACAGACCAGCTGAAGAACAGCACCGCCAGTTCTTCCGACCAGCTTGGCGTATCGCCAAACACGTAGCGCATCAGCACCTGGTAGCAGATGGCCAGCAGCATCAGCGCGGCGGAAAGCCCGATGCTGGCCCGGGTAACCCAGGCCAGACCGCGCGCCAATGGTGCCAGCACCGGCATTACTGCACCGCTGCCAGTGCGTCGCGAATCACATCCGCGCCGATCTGGCCACGGAAGCTTTCGTACATCGGCAGCACGCCGCGGCGGAAGGCGGCCTTGTCCGGCACCTCGTTGATCTGCATGCCGTGCGAAACCAGGCTGGCGCGGAAGGTGGTTTGCGCCGTGGCGTTGAAGCGGCGCTGCGCCACGGTGGCCTCGGCGCCCGCCGCGATGACGGCGGCCTTCAGCTCAGGCGCCAACCGGTCCAGGCTGCGCTTGGAAATGAGCAGGCCGATCATGCTGTAGATATGCCCGGTGAGGGAGAGGTACTTGGTGACCTCATACAGCTTGTTCTGGTCAATGATGCCAAGCGGCACTTCCAGGCCGTCAATGGCGCCCTGCTGCACGGCGGTGAAGGTTTCGCCCCAGGCCATGGGCACGGCATTGCCGCCCAGGCTGCGATACATCTCGATGTAGATGGGGCTTTGCAGCACGCGGAACTTGATGCCGCGCAGATCCTCCGGCTTCACCACCGGGCGGACATTGTTGATCATGTGGCGGAAGCCGCCTTCCATGTAGCCCAGCGGCACAATGCCCTTGGCTTCCAGCTTCTGCCGCAGCAGGTTGCCCACATTGCCATCCAGTACGCGCTGGGCCTGGGCCTCGCTGCTGTACAGGAAGGGCATGTCATTCACCTGGAAGGCCTGCTCGACCTGAGCGATGACGGCGTTGGTGATCACGCCCATGTCCACCGTGCCCAGGCGCATGCCATCCACCAGCGGGCGTTCGTCGCCAATGGCGCGGTTGGGGTACATCTGCACCTCAATCCGGTCGCCAATCTTGGCGGCCAGCGCCTTCTGGAATTCGCGGGCGCCCACGGCATAGGGGTCGGTCGCGCCGTCGCCGCTGGTCCAGCCGATGCGCAGGATGGGCTTGGTCTGCGCCCGCAGCACGGCCGGGGCCATGGTGGCGGCAAGGGTGGCGGCCGCAAGGCCACGGCGGGTCAGGTTGGTCATGGGCATCGTCCTCCGATTTGGCCGGATGATAGACGCCCTGCCCGCCGGAACAAGCGGCTAGAGTGTGAACAACCGCCCGAAGCCCGGGATGCTGTCAGCCAGGCCCAGCCGGCGGGCGGCGTGCCAGGCCATCACCTGGTTGCTGGTCAGCACCGGCATGCCCAGTTCGGCTTCCAGCCCGGCAATCAGCCCGGCGCTGCGAATGGCGGTGCAACTGATGAAGCAGAGGTCCGCCCCCGGCGCTGCGGCGGCGGCCTGGCGGGCCTGGGCGGCAATCTCGGCCGGGGGGATAAGCGCCATGGTGGCATTGCCATTCACCCCCAGGCAGGACCCGCCGATGGTGCCGACGCCATGGCTGGCCAGGAAGCCGATCTCGCGGTCATGCACCGGCTGGATATAGGGCGTGACCAGCAGCACGCGCCGGGCGCCGAACAGGCTGAGCGCGGCCAGGATGCCATCGGCCGTGGCGCAGGCGGGCAGCCCGGCGGCGGCTTCAATGCGCTGGCGAATGCTCTCGGCCATCTCGGGCGCAAAGGTGGAAACGGCGGTGCAGTGAAAGCCGATCAGCGCCGGCTTGGCATCGGCCAGCAGCCGGGTGGCGGCTTCCAGCCCGGTGGCCATGTTGAGCAACTCGGCCTCGCTGCTGCCGCGCAATTCCAACCGGGTGATGAGGCCGACCACGCCGGGCGGCAGCATGGCGTGGAGTTCTGGTTCCGCCACCGAATTGCCCGAGGGGACGAGGAAGCCGATGCGGCCGCGGTCGCCGTAGTTGAGCGGCATCACAGCGAAGCCCGCGCGGCGGCAAGCCAGGAGCGGTCGATGTAGTCAGCCGCCAGGCGCGGCCGGGCGGGCAGGTCGCGGATCAGCGCGCTGGTGTCGATCAACGCCTGCACGCCGGCGGCGCTGGCCTCGCCATCGGCGGGGAAGATGCCGTCGCGCACATAGTCGGCCCAGGCGCGGTCGGCGTATTTCTGCGCAATGCCGCTTTCCTGCATGGCAATCCGGCTGGCGGTTTCCTGGTCGGCGTAGAAGCGCGTATGGGCGCGCAGGAAGGCGCGGCAGAACCGCAGCATCACGTCGCGATTGGCCTCGGCCCAGCCGGCATCCACATCCAGGCTGGTGAACTGAAAGTCGGGTACCTCGTCGCGCGGGTTGCCCAGGCTGACGAAGCCCTGGTCCAGCGCGATGTGGTCCAGCGGCGCGCCTTGCAGCCCGGCATCGATCTCGCCGCTGCGCAGCATGTCCCACCGCGCCAAAATCGGCCCGCAGGGCACCAGCGTGTAGTCCTCGGGCCAGCGCAGGCCGCGCGCCGCCAGCAGCTTGATGATGAGCGAAGAGGAACCGGCGCGCAGCGAGGAGACGCCGATGCGCTTGCCGCGCAGGTCGGCATAGCTGGCAATGCCGGCGCGGGCGATGAAGGAGAAGGGCAGTTTGTTGACATTGCCGCCGATGATGCGCTGGCGGCCACCGGCCTCGGCTTCCAGGATGACGTGTTCGGTTACGCCATAGGCCAGCTGGGCGCGGCCATCGCGCAGCCGGTCGTTCACCTCCTCAATCCCCTCGATATGGTCGATGGTGACGGCCAGCCCCTCGGCGGCAAACAGCCCGGCATGCAGCGCGATCCAGGCCGGCAGGTTGAAGTAGTTGCGCGAGACGACGGCAAGGTTAAGCGGCTGCATGGCGGGTTCCTGGACAGGTTGCGCTGGTTCAGCCCAGCCGGGCCGGGCTTGTCAAATCCTCAATCCTCAAACACCAGCCGGGCCTCGGTGCCCTCGGCAGTGGCGCGCTGGGTGAAGCTCTGCGCTTCCCGCGTGGCCAGCCAGACCGCGAAGCGCTCCTGTGCCTCCATCGGGCCGAGCAGATCCTCGGCCTGGCCGGCGCGGCTGCGTTCCGGCAATGCCTCGCCAGGCCAGGCCAGGGTGATTTCCACCCGGTCCTCGGCGCGGCGGGCGCTGAGCAGCAGCTTGGCCAGGCCGCGCTCGGTCAGCAACTCGGCCAGCTCGCTGAGCGCATGTTCGGCGGCGCGTGCGGTTTGCGGCTTCAGCCCCCAGGCGGCGGCCACGCCGGCAAACCAGTCGCTGGCCTGGCGCCCGGCCAGGGCGCCCAGCGTTACCGTCTGCTCCGCCCGGCGCGCCACCAGGGGCAGCGTCACCAGATTGGTGAAGAAGGCCACCACCGCGCCGAATGCCAGTGGCGAGGCAATGGCCGGGGCGAGTTGCAGGAAGATCTGCGGCGCCACCGCCACCACAATGCCGCCGCAGAGGCCGAAGGCCACTACCAGGGTGCGGCGCGTGTCCAGCAGGCGCACGGTGATGAGCTGGCAGCCCTGCGCCATGATGAAGCCGCCCACATAGAACAGCATGGCGGCCTTCACCGCCGCCGGGGTGAGCACGAACAGCGTGATGAGCTTGGGACAGAGCGCCAGGGTAAGCAGCATTGGCACGCCGAACCAGCCAATGCGCCGCGCCAGCGTGCCGGTGGCGATCGAAAGCCCCACCGCTGCTGTGGCCGGGCCCGGCGCCGCGCCGCCAATCAGCCCGGCGAAGCTGAGCGCCAAGCCATTGGCCAGCAGGCCGCGCCGCAGCGGCGGGGCATCGGGGCGGGTCCATTCGGCATCGGCGGCGCGCTGGAACACGGCGATGCTGCCGGCGGCGGTGGCTATCATGGCCACCAGCGCCAGCAGGTAGGCCAGCAGCGTGGCCGGTTGCACCGTGGTGAAGTCCGGCAGCCAGGGGCGCGGCAGCGCAATCCAGGCGCTGGCGCCCAGCACTTGCCCGGCACCTTCCGGCAACGGCGCCAGGCTGAGCGAGAGGATGACGCCCACCAGAGCACCGATGAGCACCGAGAAGGGTGCCGCCCGGGTCCGGCTGAGCCCGACCGCTACCATCATGGCAAGGCTGCCAAACACCACCCCAAGCCCGACCGAATCCGGCGGGATGCCACCCGGTTGCAGACCAAGCTGCCGGGTGCCCAGGGAAATCAGCGCCACGCCGATGAGCATCACCACCACGCCGGCCACCTCATTGGGCATCAGCACGCGCATGCGGTGCATGACGAAGGTGAGACCGATGGAGGCCAGCCCCGCCAGCAGCACCATGGCGCTGATGGTGCCAAAGCTGCCCCCGGCATGGCCCGTGAGCATATAGGCACCCAGCAGCGCGGCACTATGGGTGGCCGGAATGGGATAGCCGGAGCCAACTGGGCCGCGCGTGAGCAATTGCAGGGTCTGCCACATCGCCGCCGCCAGGATGGAAAGGCAGAGGAAGCGGGTGGCGTCCAGCGGGTCCGGGGAAATGGCGGCGGCGGCTGCGGCGGGCAGCACGAAATACACCGACTGCACCGCCAGGTGCTGCAAGGCCAGGCCCAGCGCCATCAGGTTCGAGGGGCGACCGTCGAGCCAGCAAACCAGCCCCGGCGGCACCTGCATCGACCTGTCCTGCGTGCGGCCGAGGAAATTATCCAGCCGCCGACTGAGCCATTCCACCATCATCTTCCTCCCGGGCCGCGGGTGGTAACGCGGGCCGGGGCGGTTGCAAAGGGCGCAAGCTCAGCCGTTACAACGAGGCACCACCGTCGATGGCGAGTTCCGACCCGGTCATGTAGGCGCTGTCCTCCGAGAGCAGGAACAGCACCAGCTTGGCCACCTCGGTGGCGGTGCCCTGGCGGCGCATCGGCACGGCCTGCAAGCGGCGCTGGTTCACCTCGGCCGGGCGAACCTTCAGCATGTCGGTGTCGATCGGCCCGGGATGCACCGAGTTCACCCGGATGTTCAGCGGCGCCAGGTCAATGGCGGCGGCCTTGGTCATGCCGCGCAGCGCCCATTTGGTGGCGCTGTAGGCAATGGCATGGGGCGAACCGCGCAGCCCTGCGGTGGAGGAGATGTTGACGATGGCGCCCCCGCCTGCCCGTTCCATGGCCGGCACCACCGCCTGCATCCCCAGGAAGCAGCCAAGCTGATTGACCCGCATATGGCGCTCGAACAATTCCGGCGTCGTCTCCATCAGCGCCTTGGGCTGGTAGATTCCGGCATTGTTCACCAGCCCATGCAGGCCGCCCAGCGCCTCGGCGGCGGCCACGGCGCGGGCCCAGTCGGCCGGCTGGGTCACGTCCTGCCGCAGGAACACCGCATTGGGGCCCAGGCTGGCGGCCAGGGCGGCGCCCTCGGCCTCCAGCACGTCGCCCAGCACCACCCGGGCGCCCTCGGCCACCAGCAGGCGGGCTTCCTCGGCGCCCTGGCCCCGGGCGCCGCCGGAGATGAGGATGACCTTGCCTGTGAACCGCGCCATGGCGCCCTCCGCTTTGTTGCTTCTACCGGCATGCTGCCACCCGCCGGCTTTGCGGGCCAGCCAGCAGCGATCAGACCACCATGCGCCCGGTCGGGCGCATTTCGTGCTCTATAACCATTTGAAACTAGAGCAAGAAATCCATTCTGATGATTCCATCAGAATGGATATTGCTCTAAGCAAGCCGCCGAATCAGAAGACGAGGAACGCCCCATGTTCTACGAACCCCGCCTGGGCCACGGCCTGCCGCATGACCCGTTCAAGGCCATCATTGCGCCGCGCCCCATTGGCTGGATTTCCACCGTGGATGCCACCGGCCGGCCCAACCTGGCGCCCTACAGCTTCTTCAACGCCGTGCACGGCAACCCGCCCATGCTGGCCTTCACCAGCGAAAGCATGAAGCACAGCGCCGCCAATGCCCTGGCCACCGGCGAGTTCGTATTCAACCTGTGCACCCGGGCGCTGTTTGATGCGATGAACATCTCCTCCGGCGCGCTGGCCGCGGGCGAGAGCGAGTTTGAGGCCGCCGGCCTGACCACGGCGCCCTGCCGGCTGGTGAAGGCGCCGCGCGTGGCGGCCTCTCCGGCCGCGCTGGAGTGCAAGGTGGTGCATTCCATGCAGTTCCATGACGTGAACGGCGCCGCCCTGCAGGGCTGGATGGTGGTGGGCCAGGTGGTGGGCGTACACATCGACGAGGCCTACCTGACCGATGGCCGCTTCGACACCGCGAAGGCGCAGCCCCTGGCGCGCTGCGGCTACCGCGACTACGCGGCGGTAACCGAAATGTTCGAGGCGCTGCGCCCGACCGATGGCGGTGCCTACCAGGCCGGCCAGCGAGACCGCTGAGCGCCCCACGGGGTTGTTAACGCGGCGCCAGCCTTGGCTATGCTATCGCCGCAAAACCAGAAATCCACACAGGGCCGGCGATGTCAGACAATTCCAACCCCGATGATGGCGCCGGCAGTTTTGGCGCCGACAGCCTGACCGAAACCACCAGCCGGTCCTGGTTCGACCGTATCAAGGGCGCCTTGATCGGCGTGCTGGTTGGCCTGCTGCTGCTGGTGGGCGGGGTGTGGCTGCTGGCCTGGAATGAAGGCCGCGCCGTGCATACCGCCCGCTCGCTGGCCGAAGGGTCCCGCCTGGTGCTGGATGTGCCGGCCGAGGCGGTGGCGCCGGCCAATGAGGGCAAGCTGGTGCATGTCTCGGCGCCGCTGGTGCTGCGCGGCAGCCTGGCCGATGCCGAGTTTGGCCTGCGCGTGGAAGGCGCGGTGCAACTGCGCCGGCACGTGGAAATGTTCCAGTGGCGCGAGGAGCAGCATTCCGAGACGCGCAGCAAGCTGGGCGGCGGGCAGGAAACGGTAACCACCTACAGCTACAGCCGTGGCTGGGCCGATACCCAGCAGGACAGCAGCCGCTTCCGCCAGCCTGGCGGCCATGCCAACCCGCCGATGCGCTTCCGCAGCCAGGTGGAAGTGGCGCGCGAGGCGCAACTGGGCGGCTTCCGGCTGGACCAGGGACTGTTGCAGCAGTTGGGCGAGTTCCAGCCGCTGCCGGCCAATGCCGTTCCCGCCCGTGCCGGCGCCCAGCGCATGGAAGCCGGGCTGTATCTGGGCGAGGACCCCGGCGCGCCGCGCCTTGGCGACATGCGCGTGACCTGGTCCGTGGCCCGGGTGGCGGCGGCCAGCGTGGTGGGGCAGCAGGTGGGCAATGGCTTCCGCCCCTACCAGACCCGGGCCGGAGACGCGCTGCTGCTGGTGGCCAATGGCCAGGTTTCGGCCAGCGCCATGATCCACCAGGCCGAGGAGGAGAACGCCCTGCTGAGCTGGATTTTGCGCGGCGTGGGCACGGTGCTGATCTTCATCTCGGGCCTGATGCTGCTGCGCCCGATTGTGGTGCTGGCGGATATCGTGCCG
The DNA here is from genome assembly GCA_947446625.1 of Acetobacteraceae bacterium. Classification (GTDB taxonomy): domain Bacteria; phylum Pseudomonadota; class Alphaproteobacteria; order Acetobacterales; family Acetobacteraceae; genus CAIMOR01. Next base: position 9,300 of record CANFIE010000054.1, read on the forward strand.
ATCTTCGGCAGCATCATGGGCTTCGGTACCGGACTGGTGGCGTTGCTGCTGACGGTTGTGGTGGCGCCGCTGACCATTGCGCTGGCCTGGCTGTGGTTCCGCCCGCTGGTGGGTGTGGCGGTGCTGCTGCTGGGTGGTGGGTTGATCTATGGCGTGGGCAGGCTGATGCGCCGCCATCACCAGCCCGTGGCGCCTGCCGGCAACTGGGCGCCCGTGCCGCAGCAGGCGCCGCAAGGCGGCCAGCGCAGCAGCTTCTTCCCGCCGGGCTGGCAGCCGCCGCCGCGCTGAACTCCGGGCGGACCCGGGCGGATATTGCGCCGCCCGGGTGAAGTGCGAATACTGCGTGGCGTTGGTTCTGCCGACCCAAAACACGCAAGCACGGAGGAAGAGCGATGGCGTTTTACCGGGATATGACCTGCGGGAACGTGACCCTGACCGGCCATGGCGGCACGCCCATTACCGCCTATGTGGCCAAGCCAGCGGGGCCGGGGCCTTTCCCGGGCGTGGTGCTGGTGCACCACCTGCCGGGCTGGAGCGAGTTCTACATCGAGACCACGCGCCGCTTCGCGCATCATGGCTACATGGCCATTTGCGCCAACCTGTACGAACGTGCTGGCGAAGGCCACCCGGACGACGTGGCCGCCAAGGTGCGCGCCGAGGGCGGCATCCCCGATGCGCAGATGGTGGGTGACACCGCCGCCGCCGTGCAGTGGATGCGGGCGCAGCCGAACCATAATGGCAAGGTCGGTTTGTTCGGCTCCTGCTCCGGCGGGCGGCACGCCTTCATCTATGCCTGCCAGAAGCGCGACGTGGATGCCTGCGTTGACCTCTGGGGTGGCCGCGTGGTGATGGGCGCCGAGGAGCTGAACGCCAAGACCCCGGTGGCGCCGATCGACATGACCAAGGATCTCAGCTGCCCGGTGCTGGGGATTTTCGGCAATGACGACCGCGCCCCCAGCCCCGAGCAGGTGAACCTGCACGAGGCCGAGTTGCGCCGCCACGGCAAGAACTACGAATTCCACCGCTATGACGGCGCCGGCCATGGCATTTTCTACTGGCACCGCCCGCTGTACCGGCCGGAAGCGGCGATGGATGGCTGGAGCAAGGTGTTCGGCTTCTTCGGCAAGCATCTGGGGAAGTAGCCATGTGCACCTCGATCATCGAGATCGCCGCCGCGGAAGGCATGGCCAAGCGCGGTGACCAATGGTTCCCGCTGACGCAAAGCGTGGTGGCCTACGACCACGCCCGCCACGCGCCGCTGGGTGATGTCATCACGCTCGACTTCACCAACACCACGCTGGACCCTGGCGCCCGCGCCGCGGTGGAGTTGACCCTGGACTCGGCCAAGGCTCTGCGCGCCGCGTTGGATCGCGCCATTGCGGCGGCGGATGTCGAGGAGGCCGAAGTGCGTGGCAAGGGCGCCATGCCCCGGCTGTTGCGGGCCTGAGCCAGCCAGGCTGAAGCGTGGCCGGCCAGGCCACGCTTCGTGCCGCCATTACAGGGTACGGATTTCCACCTTGCGGAACCGCACCACGCCACGGTCATTCACCACGCCATTGGCGTCCTTGATGCCAGCGCCGTGCTGCAGGGCAATGCGCCCGGTCGGGTGACGGGCGTCACGCACCGCATCCACCGTCTTCTGGCCGTTCAGCACCACGGTGAAGGCATCGCCACGGGCAATGATCTCCATGGTGTTCCAGCGCCCGCCTGCACGCGGCATCGGGTTCACCGCCGCCACATCCACAATGGCGCCGGTGCCGTATTTCGGCTCGGGCCGCTCATCCCACAGGTTCACCTCATAGCCATTGCTGGCCGAGATTGTGGTGGGGTTGGTGGCGCGGATGAAGATGCCGCTATTGGTGCTGGTATCCACCCACACTTCGGTACGCAGTTCAAAATTGGCGTGGTTCTGCGTGGTCACCAGAAAGCCATTGCCCCGGTCGGCCACCAGCGCGCCCTGCTCCACCCGCCAATTGGCGTCCCCCAGCTTGTCGAAGCCGGTGAAGTCCCGGCCGTTGAACAGCGCGGTCCAGCCGGCTGCCTGGGCCTGCGCGGCAGTACCACGCCCCAGCACCGCAGCGCTCGCCAGCATCGGCAGGGCCAAATTGAACAACCTGCGCTTCATGGCGCGATCCTCCCGTTGAAGCCGGTCTTGGCCGGCACGTTGCCTCGGGCGCGCCTTGGTTGCGCGCCTGAGCGGAAGGCTAGCCCCGCCTGCCCGCCAGGGCCAAGCGAAAGCGTGGCTCAGGCCGGCGGCTGGGCGGGCGCTTGGGCCGGCGTTGTTGCCGGGGGCTGGGCGCCGGGCTGCATCATCCGCCCGGTCATCGGGATGAAGAACACGCCCACATCCTTGCGCGAGTGGATCTTGCCCTCCTCATCCTTGGTGTAGATGTAGAGGAACTGGCCGCGCCGGAACGGCTGGCCGATGGGAATCACCAACCGCCCGCCCGGCTTCAACTGCTGGAACAGCGCCGGCGGGGCGTATTGCGCCGCGCAGGTCACAATGATGAGGTCGAAGCCGCCCTGCACCTCGGGCCAGCCGAAGAAGCCGTCTCCCACCCGGGTTTCCAGGTTGTCATAGGCCAGCGCCCGGCCCAGCGGGCCCACGCCCCGGCCCAGCCGCTCGATGATCTCAATGGAATAGCTGCGCCGCGCCATGCGCGAGAGAATGGCGCTCTGGAAGCCGGAGCCGGTGCCGATCTCCAGCGTCACATGCTCGGGCTTCACCGCCGAAACCTGGGTCATATAGGCCTGGCCCAGATAATCCGAGAGCGCCGAGCCGAAGCCGACGGCCCAGGGCTTGGCATTATCCTCCCAGGCATCCCAGGGGGTGGCGTAATTGCCCTCGTAATTGTGGTGGAAGAACTCGCGCGGCACTTCGGCGAAGGCGCGCAGCACCGCCGGGTCGGCCTCGCCAAAGCGGGCGGTCAGGTATTGCCCCAGGCGTTGCAGCCCGCGGGTGCGGCGGGCCTGGATGGCGGCGAAGCCATCCGGGGTCAGGTTCGGCACCGGCCGGCCACTGGCTGCCCAGGCCGCCAGCAGGCGCTCCCGCGTCCAGGGCTGTTGCTCCTGCGCCCGCAGGGGCAGGGCGGCGAGCAGGAAGGGCGCGGCCAGCAAGGCGCGGCGGGAAGGCAGGGTCACGAATCGCTCCGTTGCGGAAATCCGAGGAAGGCCAGTTGGTACAGCAGCACGCCGCAGCCCAGCAGCATGCCAAGCCCTTCCGAAACAAGCATCAGGTTGGCCAAGGGCGAGGCGGTGACCGACATGGCCCCGTTCAGCCCCCAGGCCCAGGGCAGGAAGGCCCCGCCGCGCGGGCCGCGAAACCGCTCCAGCCCCAGCGGAAAGGGCAGGCCGAGCGCGAAGGCCAGCGGCGCCGTCACCAGCAGCAGCAACACCACGCGCAGCGCCAGCGGCGCGGCCTCGGTGGCGGCAATCAGGCTGGGCAGGCCAAGCTGCGCCAGCACGCCCCAGCCCAGAATCACCAGCACCGCCAACCGCAGCCCCTGCTTTTCCCGGCCGCGAAACCGCTCACTGGCCGCCGCCCCCAGGCCGGAGCAGACCAGCATGGCCGAAAGCACCAGCGCGAAGGCCGAGGCACGGTCGTTCAGCCACAGCGAAGCCCGCTCGATGAGCCAAATTTCCAGGAACAGAAAGCCCAGCCCCAGCCCGCCGAAATACACCAGCACCCGGCCCATGCCGCTGCCGGCGGCGCGCACCTGGCCAAAGGCCGGCACCGCCAGCACCACCAGGCCCAGCAGCACCGCCTGGGCCAGCACCGCCAGGTTCACCAGCACGCCAATCTCGGGTTGCGGCAGAATGTCCAGCCGCCCGGCCAGGAAGGGCAGGGCGGCAAAGCGCACCAGCCCGGCCAGGAAGGGCCGGTCCTGCGTGACGGGTGAGGTATCGAACACCGGGTCCGGCGGCGCGCTGCCGGCCAGGATGCCGGGGGCAACCTCGGCCACCGCGTCCCGCGCCGCGCCGCCGGCCTGGCCGGTGAGGAAATCCACTGGCGGCAGGTCGTTCCAGATGGTCCGGTCGGCCGGCAGCCCACCCGGCTGCCAGGAAAGGTCGAAGGAACGCTCGGTGGCGAAGGCTGCCAGCGCCGCGAGCCGCTCGGCCGGCCAGGGTTCGGTCATCACCAGGGCACGCAGGTTCCAGGCCGAGCGGATGACCGCCACATGCGCCCCCGGTTCCGCCACCCCCGCCTGGCGCAGCGCGGCGGCCACGGTGGCCAGCATGCGTTCTGCATAAACCGGCAATTCGCGGATGGAGACCGGCACCGAGACAATGCCGCCCGGCTTCAGCGCGCGCAGATAGGTGCCCAGCGCCTCGGCGGTGAAGGCAAAGCGATTGGCCTCGGCGCTGTCCAGGAAGTCGGCCGAAAGGTCGATGAGGTCGAACCCTGCCGGCTGGCTGGCGGCCAGCGCCACCGGGCTTTCGCCCCGCAGCGCCATGTCGGCGCCCAGCGGAAAGGCCGGCGACGGCCCCAGCCCGCGCAGCAGCGCATGCCGCAGCATGGGGTTGGTCTCGGTCACCACCAGCCGGGCCACGCCCAGCGCCTCCACCGCCTGGATGCGGAAGCCACCGCCCGCCCCGGCCAGCAGCACGCGTGGCTGCGCCAGCAGGGCATAGGGCGCGGCATCCAGCGTGGCGGGGGCATAGGCGGTTTCGGCCGGGCCGGGGCGGCGCAGCGTGGCAATGCGGTTGCCA
>CANFIE010000055.1 GCA_947446625.1 Acetobacteraceae bacterium
GATAGGCATCCACCGGCGGCGTATGCGTCAGTACGCCCAGCACATTGGCGTGGATGGCCTGGAAGCCATAGACGCTGGCCAACACCTTGGTGCCCGCCATGGTGGGAATGAAGGGGCCGAAGGTGGAGAGATAGGCGCCCATCTCGGCATAATTCTTGGTACGCAGCGCCAGGAATTTCCCGTTCGCATCCAGCGCCAGGGCGCATTCGGTGATGTTGGCGCGGCCCTGCGTGTCGCTGAGGAAGGCTTCGCTGCGGTCCGACGTCCACTTCACCGCCCGGCCCAGCGCGCGGGAGGCGAACAGCGTCAGCACATGCTCGGGGTAGAGGAACAGCTTCATGCCGAAGCCACCGCCCACATCCGGCGTTACCACGCGAAACTTGTCCTCGGGCAGCTTAAATACGGCGCCGGCCAGCAGGCCCTTCACCAGCCAACTGCCCTGGGTATTGGTGTGCAGGGTGAATTTCTGCTCGGCGGCGTCATAGCTGCCCAGGGCCGCACGGGCTTCCATGGAGGCAACCACCACGCGGTTATTCACCAGCCGCCGGGTCACCACATGCGCGGCCTGGGCGAACAGCGCGTCAGTCTTCGCCTTGTCGCCTACTTCCCAGTCGAAGCACAGGTTGCCGGTGCCGGCCCAAACCTCGGGCTGGCCAGCGTCAAGCGCCGTCGCCAGGTCAGTGGCCGAGGGCAACTCGACGTAGCCAACTTCGATGGCTTCGGCGGCGTCGCGGGCCTGCTGCACCGTCTCGGCCACCACGAAGGCCACGGGGTCGCCCACATGCCGCACCTGGCCATTGGCCAGCGCCGGGCGCGGCGTCTCGGCGCGCTTGGAGCCATCGCGATTCTTCAGCGGCACGGCGCAGGGCAGGTCGCCCAGCTCGGACATCTCGGCATGGGTGAACACGCCCAGCACGCCCGGCATTGCCTTGGCGGCGCTGGTGTCGATGCTGGTGATCTTCGCCGCTGCGTGCGGGCTGCGAAGCACATAGCCATAGCCCTGACCGGGCTGGTTGATGTCGTCGGTATAGCGCCCGCCGCCCTTCAGCAGGCGGGGGTCCTCTACACGCCGTAGCGGCTGGCTGAGCCCGAACTTGGCCATGTCTCTGCTCCCAGATTTTCCGTGCGTTGCATCATCAGTCGCGTCGGGCGGGAAGGGAAGGGGCTCAGTGCCCCGTCGCCTGCCCCATGCCCATCATTGCTTTCAGCCGCTCGCGCAGCCATTGGAACACCACGTACAGCATTGGAATCATGAAAATCCCAATCACCGCCGCCGCTATCATGCCGCCGAACACCGGAGTGCCCACCGCCCGGCGCGACAGCGAGGCCGCGCCGGTGGCATAGACCAGCGGCACCAGACCCAGCACGAAGGCAATGCTGGTCATCATCACCGCCCGGAACCGGAGGCGGGAGCCTTCGACTGCGGCTTCAATGATACTTCGACCGCCCTTCTCCCGCGCTTCCTTGGCGAATTCGACAATCAGGATCCCGTTCTTCGCCGCCAGCGCGATCAGCACCACCAGGCCGATCTGGGCATAGACGTCCAGCGAAAGCCCAAAATACCAGATGGCGGTAAAGGAGCCGAGGCCGCCGACCATCACGGAAAGCAGTACCGGCACCGGGATGGTCCAACTTTCATACAGAGCCACAAGGAACAGGTAGGCGAACAGGATGGCCAACCCGATGAGGATCTGCGTCTGCCCCGCCGCCTGCTTTTCCTGATAGGCGGTGCCGGTCCACTCAAACCCATAACCAGGGGGCAGGCTGCGGGCGGAAATCTCCTCCATGGCCAACAGGGCATCACCGGAGGAAACGCCGGGCCGGCCCACGCCATTCAGCAGCACGCTGCGATAGTTGTTGTAGCGCTGAATGGTCTGCGGTCCGACGACGATGCGGGCATCGGCGAAGGCGCGCAGCGGCACCATGTCACCACGCCGGTTGCGCACCCGCACCCGCCAGATATCCGGAATGTCGTTCCGATCGGTCGCCTCAGCCTGGATATTCACCTGCCAGGTACGACCGAACTGGTTGAAATCATTCACGTAGAACCCGCCAAGCGTGGCCTGCAGCGCGGTGAATACGTCACTGACCTGTACGCCGAGCGCCTGCGCCTTGTCGCGGTCCACATCCAGGTAAAGGCTCGGCGTGGTCGGGCTGAAGGTGGTGAATACCGCTGCCAGGCGTGGGTCCTGCCGGGTTGCCGCCATCAGGCCATAGGCCGTGGCACCAAGCTCGGCCGGGTCGCGGCCCTGATAGTCCTGCAACTGGTATTCAAACCCAGCGCCGGTGCCCAGGCCGATGATGGGCGGGATGTTGAAGGCGAAGATATTCGCGGTACGAATCCCTGCCGTGGCCCCATAGGTGCGGCCGATGGCGGCGAAGACGCTGTCCTGCGCTGCGGTACGGTCGGCAAAGGGTTTCATCCGTGCCACCAGGAACGCGGCGTTTGACTGCGCGCCGCCATCGATCAGGCTGAAGCCGACAATGGCCAGCACATCCTGGATGGCGGTGTTCTGCTTCAAAATAGCTTCGACCTGGCTGGTTACCTCGCGCGTGCGGGAAACACTGGCGCCCTGCGGCAGTTGCAACTGCATGAAGAAGGCACCCTGGTCCTCCTGCGGCAGGAACCCCTGCGGCGTCTTACCGGCCATGAACCAGATGCCGCCTGCAAAGGCGACCGTCAGCACCACGCCCAGCACGGCCACTCGCACCAGGCGGGCCACGATGGCGGCATAGCCGTCTCGCACCCAGTCTATGCTGCGCAGCACATACTTGATGGGCCCGCGCTTCGGCCCGGTATGGCGCAGCACCAGCACGCACAAGGCCGGGGAAAGCGTCAGCGCGTTGATGGCCGAAATGACCATGGCAGCGCTGATGGTGACGGCGAATTGGCGGAACAGCACGCCCGAGACGCCTGGAATGAAGCCCACCGGCACAAAGACCGAAAGCAGCACCAGCGTGATGGCGATGATCGGCCCGGTGATCTCGCCCATGGCGCGCTTTACCGCCTGGGCCGGGGTCAGGTCCGGGTGCTCCTCCAGCACCCGTTCCACATTCTCCACCACCACAATGGCGTCATCCACCACAATGCCAATGGCCAGCACCAGGGCCAGCAACGAGATGGTGTTGGCCGAATAGCCCACGGCCAGCAGCACGGCGAAGGTGCCAATCAGCGATACCGGCACCGCGATGGCCGGAATGATTGTGGCGCGGAAGCTACCCAGGAACAGGTAGACCACGATTACCACCAGCACGAAGGCTTCCAGCAGCGTGCGCACCACCTCATGGATGGTGTCGCTGACGAACTGGCTGGTGTCATACACTACGTTGTATTTCATGCCCTCGGGGAAGCGCTGGGCCAACTGGCCCAGCACCTTCCGATAGGCCTCCGCCACCTGCACCGCGTTGGCGCCGGGCGACAGATATATACCCATGGAGACGTTAGGTCGGCCATTCAGCCGCGCCTCCACATCCATGCTGGCGGCGCCCAATTCCACTCGGGCCACATCCTTGATCCGCAGCACCGAGCCATCGGCATTGGCGCGCAGCACGATCTCGCCGAACTGGTCCGGGCTGGTCAGGCGGCCAAGCGTCTGGATATTCAGCTGGAATTGCTGCGCCTCATCAATCGGCCGGGCGCCGATCCGGCCCACAGCGGCCTGGATGTTCTGCGCCTGAATGGCGGTGATGATGTCCTGCGGCGTCAGGTTGACGTTGATCAGGCGGTCAATCTCGAACCACACCCGCATGGAGTAGTCCTGGTTGGCGAAAAGCTGCGCCTGGCCCACGCCGGGAATGCGCGAAACTGCGTCCAGGATGTTGATGGTGATGTAGTTGGAGATGAACAGCGGGTCCTGCGCGCCATTCTCGGAATAGAAACTGGTGAAGGCCAGCACGGCGCTGGACTGCTTGCGCACCAGCACGCCGGAACGTTGCACCTCAGCCGGCAGGCGCGCCAGGATGGACTGCACCCGGTTGTTGACGTTCACCGTGTTGATGTCGGGGTTGGTGCCCAGCGCGAAGGTAACCGCCAGGCTGTAGGTGCCGTCATTGGCGCTGTTGCTGCGCATGTACAGCATGCGGTCGGCGCCGTTCACGGCGCTTTCCACCACCTGGCCCACGGTGCTTTCCACCACGGCGGCCGAGGCGCCGGGGTAGCGTGCCGTTACGCTTACCTGTGGCGGCACAATGTCAGGGAATTGGCTGACGGGAATGACCATCATGGCCAGCATGCCGGCCATCGTCATCACAATGGCGATGACGATGGCCAACCGGGGCCGGTCAACGAATACCGAGGAGATCATGTGCCGCGCCTCAGCCCGGGCGGCCAGCGGGGCCGGGGCGGGGTGCTGGCGGCGCCCCGGCAGGGGCCGCGTTCACCGGGCCGCCCGGCACCACCCGCTGCATGCCTTCCACAATCACCACATCGCCGGCGGCCACGCCGCGCTCAATCACTGCTTCGCCGGGCGTGCTGCGGCCCAGGGTTACATTGCGGCGCTCGGCCTTGGCACCCTCGCCCACCACGAAGACGAAGCTACCGCCCTGGTCCTGCAACACGGCGGCGCGTGGCAGGGTAATGGCCTGCACCGGCGCGGCACCTTCCACCGCCACGGTCACGAACTGCCCGTCCACCAACTCGCGGTCTCCGGCCGAGCCCGCCCGGGCCTGGCTGCGCAGCGGGTTGGGGATAAGCGCGCGAACCAACAACGTGTCCATGTTGCGGTCCACCTGGGTGTCGATGAACTCGATCCGTCCGGCATGCGGGTAAATCGTGCCGTCAGTCAGCCGGATCCGCACCACCACGGCATCAACTCCGCCGCGCGATTCGTATCGGTTGCGCAGTTCCAGCGCGCCGCGCTGGCTGACGGTGAAGGAAACCCGCATGGGGTCCTGGCTGACGATGGTGGCCAGCGCATCACTGGTCGGCGCCACAACATTGCCAATGGCGTAGGTGGCGCGGCCAATCTTGCCGTCGATCGGCGCGGTTATGCCAGTATAGCCCAGGTTGATCTCAGCAATTCGTACCTGCGCCTGGGCGCCCAGCACATTGGCATTGGCGGTGCGCTCGGTGGCCTGGGCGGTATCCAGGGCCGCCTGAGTGCCAGTGCCGGTGCTTCGCAAATCCCGCGCGCGGGCCAGGGAAACCTGGGCATTGATCAACTGCGCCTGGGCGCTGGCAAGCTGTGCCCGGGCCTGCTCAAGCTGGGCCTCGAAGGGCGGGCGTTCGATATTGAACAGCACATCCCCGGCGCGGACTTCCTGGCCTTCGGCAAACCGGCGTTCCTGCAGAAAGCCGGTTACGCGGGCGCGCAGATCAACGCGATACTGAGCCTCAATCCGGCCAACAAAGTCGGTGCTTTCCGTAACCGGCTTCATCGCTGCCACCATGGTGCCTACCGCCGGTGGTCCCTGCGGGCCGAATTGCGCCAGCGCGGGGCCGGACAACAACAGCATAAGGGCAAGGGCGGGCGCGGCTTGGCGCAACATGGGCAAGTCTCCGAGGCTGGGTTGGCATGTCGTCAGTCCTTCTCCCAAGTCAAGCGCGGGAGCGGCTATTCGGCCATTCGGCCCGGGCTGGCTTGCACATTGCCCATGCGGCAGGCAGCTTGCCGCTATGTGGCCCGCACCCCCCCGCGAACTTCAGGTTCGCCTGTTCTCCCGCATCCCTGAAGCCCTGCGCCGCCTGCGTCGCAGTACCTGGGCCGATCACAACCGCTTTGGCCAACCGGTCGACAGCTTTCTGGAAGGCCCGGCCTTCGATTCGGCCGGCCAGTTGCATGTGGTGGATATTCCCAACGGACGGATCCTGCGCGTTGGCCCGGTGAACTGGCATGTGGTGGCAGAATATGATGGCTGGCCTAACGGTATGAAGGCTGGCCCCGCCCAGGGCGCTCATGCCGATGCCATGCTGGTGGCCGATTATCGTCATGGCCTGCTCAGCCTGGATCCGGCCACTGGCGCCATGGCGCCGGTGCTCGAGACGGTGATGAGCGAAGGCTTCATGGGCCTGAACGACCTGGTGCTGGCCAAGGACGGCTCCATCCTGTTCACCGACCAAGGACAGACCGGGTTGCAGAACCCCGCCGGCCGGGTCTGGCGGCTCTGGCCTGATGGCCGGATCGACAAGCTCATCGGCAATGGCCCCAGCCCCAATGGCGTGGCGCTGAACAAGGCGCAGACCCACGCCTATGTGGCCATGACCCGCAGTTGCGAGATCTGGCGCTTCGCCCTGCGGCCGGATGCCATCGTCGGCAAGGCACAGTGCTTCCACCGCATTCCCGCCGGCACCAGCGGGCCGGATGGCATGACAGTAGACGCGCATGACCGCCTGTTTATTGCCAACCCTGGCCATGGCCAAGTGTGGGGCGTGAATGCGAAGGGGCATTGCATCTTCCGACTGGACTGCACCGCCTTTGGCACCCACCCCACCAATGTGGCCTTTGCGCCCGATGGCACCACGCTGCTGATCACCGAAAGTGGCACTGGCAGCGTGCTCGCGGCAGAAATCCCGCCGCCCTGAGACGATACGGCGGCGCCGCGGCGTGCTAGCCTGACGTGAAGGCAACGCCAAGAACCGGGGAACGCCATGCCCAGCCGCCGCCACCTGCTGACCGCTGCCCTTGCCGCGCCGTTGTTGCCGTGCACCGCCCTGGCGCAATCGGCCGAATGGCCCAGCCGGCCGGTCAGGGTCATCATGCCCTATGCCGCTGGCGGTCCCACCGACATCATCTGCCGCCTGCTGTGCGATCGCCTGTCGCAGCGGCTGGGGCAGCGCTTCGTGGTGGAAAACCGTACCGGTGCTGGCGGGGCTATTGGCGCCAGCGCGGCGGCCAAGGCCGAAGCCGATGGCCATACCATCCTGTTCACCAATCTGGGCCACGCGGTGCTGCGGGCGCTTTACAGCAGCCTGGACTTCAACCCCGAGCGGGATTTCCGCGCCGTCACCATTCTGGCGGAAAGCCCGATGGTGCTGCTGGTGCCGCCCAATTCGCCCTGGCGCAGCCTGGCGCAGTTTTTGGCCGAAATCCGCGCCAATCCGGGCAAGCACAGCTATGCCTCCACCGGCGGCGGCGGCGCGCTGCAACTGGTCTCGCTGAACTTCCTCCAGGCTGCCGGGTTGCAGATGCAGGAAGTGGCCTATCGCGGCAGCGCCCCGGCCGTACCGGACCTTACCACCGGCGCAGTCTCCATGATGATCGATGCCGGGCCAACTGGCTTCCCCCTGGCGCAGAGCGGGCAGGTGCGCGCCCTGGCGGTATCCTCTCGCCAGCGCAGCGCGGTGATGCCGGACCTCCCCACCTTCGCCGAATCAGGCCTACCTGATGCCAGCTTCGTGGTGTGGCAAACCTTGCTGGTGCCGGCCGCAACGCCGGATGCCATCGTAAACCGGTTGCAGCGGGAAGTGGCGGCGATTCTGGCCGAACCGGCCATGCGCAACCGTCTGGTGGAAATGGGCGCCGAACGCCTGCTGGGCAACAGCCCGGCCGAGGCGCAGGCCTATATCGCTGCGGAATTGACCCGCTGGACCGGCATTCTACGCGCCGCGGGTGTGCAACCGCAGTAGTCGGTCAGGCCCGCCGGCCGCGCATCAACAGCCAAAAGCCAGCGGTGCTGACCAGCAACGCCACGCCAAAGGTGCCCAGCCCCGCCGCGACGCCGCCAAAACCGGCAGCCACGCCACTGACTGCCTGCAATACCGCCGCACCGCCAAAAAACGCGATGTTGTTGGCTGAAAGCGCCCGCCCGGTTTGCTCTTGCGGTACGGCTTCGCGGATCAGGCCAAACAAGATGATCTGGCTGGAAAGGGTGAAACCGAACAGCACCAGCATGGATGCGTCCCACCAGGCAGGTAGCGCATCCCCCGCCAGCAGGGCGCCGATCAACAGCGCAGCCACGCCATGCCCCAGCGCCAGCAACAATACGCGGTGCCCAAAGCGCTTGGCTGCCCAACCCGCCAGCACCGGTCCCAGGATCAGCGCGAAGGTATAGGCCAGCAGCACATGGCCGGCGTCCAGCCGAGTCAGGCCCTTCACCTCCATCAACCAGGGGCCACCCCAGAGCGCCCGCACGCCGAACATGCCGGCAAAGCTGGCGAAGGCCAGCACCATGAAGGGCCGCAGCGTGCGGCTGCCGGCCAGGGCCAGCACCTTCCGGGCATCCTGCGTCAGGCTTGGGCGCGGGCCCTTGGTGGCTGCGGGGGGCTGCGCCGGCACGCCCAGCGCTACCAACCCTGCCACGCCCAGCGCCAGTGCGCCGCAGGCAAAGTAACCCGCGCGCCAGCCCTGCCATTCCACCAGCAGGGCCAGCGGGCTGGCCGAAAGGATCATGCCGGTATTGCCCACTGCCTGGGTAATGCCGCTCCACAACGCAAAGCGCGGCGCATCCATGTTGCGGGCGGCAAAGGTCAGCGGGCACATCATCATGCCGCTGCACGCCATGCCCAGCACCACCTGGCCCAGCAGCATCATCCCCAGGCCAGGCGCAAGCGCCGAGATCACCGAGCCCGCAACCCCCAGCCCTAGCAGGAACAGCGAGGTGGGCCGCACGCCCCAACGGTCCAGCCCCACGCCCACCGGCAGCATGGCCAGGGCGAAGGCGAAGGGGAAAACGCCGGTCAGTTGCGCAAGCGCCTCGGCGCCAATGCCAAGGTCCCGTTGCAACACATCGGCGGCCAGTGCCGGCACGGTGCGCACAGCGTTGGAAAACACATGGCCCATCGCCAGAATTACGATGACAGCCGGTATTGGCAGGCGCACCGGCTCAGTTCCGGAACATCTTGCCCGGGTTGAGGATGCCCTTGGGGTCCAGCGTCTGCTTGATGCTGCGCATTACCGCCAATGCCTCCGGCCCGTGCTCGATTTCCAGGAATTCGCGCTTGCCCAGGCCAATGCCGTGCTCGCCCGAACAGGTGCCGCCCAACTCCAGCGCGCGATGCACGATCTTCTTGTCCAGCGCCCAGGCCTTTTCCATCGCCACTTGGTCCTTGGGGTCCACAATGATGCAGCAATGGAAGTTGCCATCGCCGACATGGCCGCACATGGGCGCGGTGAGGCCTGAGGCCAGGATATCCTGCTTCGCGCCCAGCAGTGCTTCGTCCAGCCGTGAGATGGGCACGCAGACATCGGTGGTGAAGCTGCGCGAGCCCGGTTGTAGCGCAATGGCGGCCCAATAGGCGTCGTGCCGGGCCTTCCACAGCCGGTTGCGCTGCTCGGCATCCACCGCGAAGGCGAAGCCGCTGCCGCCATTTTCGGCGGCAATGGCCTGGACCATCTCGGCTTGTTCCTGCACGCCCTGGTTGGTGCCGTGGAATTCCAGGAACAGGTGCGGCGCCGCAGCGTAGCCCTCAAGCTTGGAATAGGCGATTGAGGCGGCCATCTGCACCTCGTCCACCAACTCCATGCGGGCCACCGGAATGCCGGATTGCAGCGTGGCGATGACGGTATCCACCGCGCCCTTCAGGGTGACAAACTGGCAAACGGCCGAGGAAATCGCCTCGGGGATGCCGTGAAGCTTGAGCCGGATTTTGGTGACGATTCCGAGCGTGCCCTCGCTGCCGATGATCAGCCGGGTGAGGTCATAGCCATTGCTGGCCTTGCGCGCTCGGCTGCCCGTGTTGATGACACGGCCATCCGCCAGCACCACCTCCAGCGCCAGCACGTTTTCCTTGATGGTGCCGTAGCGCACCGCATTGGTGCCGCTGGCCCGCGTGGCGCACATGCCGCCTATGGTGCAGTGGCTGCCCGGGTCCACGGGGAAGAACATGCCTTGGTCACGCAGGAATTCATTCAACTGCTGCCGCGTCACCCCGGGTTCAATCAGGCAATCCAGGTCCTCGGGCGAAACCTCCAGCACGTTGTTCATGCGCGAAAGGTCGATGCTGAGGCCGCCGCGTACCGGGTTCACATGGCCTTCCAGGCTGGTACCGGCGCCAAAGGGCACCACCGGCACGCCATGCTGGTAGGCCAGAGCCAGCAGGCGACTAACTTCCTCGGTACTTTCCACGAAAGCCACGGCATCCGGCAGGGTGGGGGTGGAGGTATCCTCGCCCCGGCTGTGCTGCTCGCGCAGCGCGGCTGTGGTGCTCAAGCGCTCTCCCAGCAACTCGCGGGCGGCGGCAATTACGGTTTCAATGGCGGCTGGCGTGGTGTTCATGGTGTTTCCCCTGCGCCCTGGCTATCACGCCCAACGGTTTGAGAGGAAGCCACCGGCGCTCCGCCTCGCCCTCGTTGACGCCCTTGCCCACCCCGCCTAGCGTCCCCGCCCTGCCAAACGCATTCATCCCAGGGGGAAACAGTCATGGCTAACAAGGTCAAGGAAGCGTGGAAGGCCGGCAAGGCCGTGGTCAATGGTTGGCTTGCCATCCCCAATGCCTTCAGCGCGGAAATGTACAGCCAGTGCGGCTGGGACAGCGTTACCGTTGATATGCAGCACGGCGTGCAGGACTATCTGAGCTGCGTTTCCTGCTTCCAGGGCATGGCGCCTTCGGGCGTTACCCCCATGGTGCGGGTGCCCTGGAATGAGCCTGGCATTGTCGGCAAGGTGCTGGATGCCGGTGCCTACGGCGTGATCTGCCCGATGATCAACACCGCTCAGGAAGCCGCCAACCTAGTACAGTACAGCAAGTACCCGCCCATGGGCACGCGCTCCAACGGTCCGATCCGCGCGGGTGCCTATGGCTCCTCGGGCAGCTACCAGAAGACCGCGAATGACGAGATCCTCGTCATCCCGATGATCGAGACCAAGACCGCCATCGAGAACATCCAGTCCATCCTGGACGTTCCCGGTATTGATGGCATCTACATCGGCCCGTCGGACCTCTCCTTCAGCTATGGCAAGGAGCCGAAGCTGGATGTGGAGGACAGCGAGATCCTCGGCATCTACGAAATGCTGCTGAAGGAATGCGGCAAGCGCGGCATTTCCGCCGGCCTGCACAATGGCAGCCCTGCCTATGCCAACCGCATGATCAAGATGGGCTTCAAGCTGGTGACCATCAGCAATGAAGTCGGCCTGATGGTCAACGCGGCCAAGTCGGCCGTGAAGGAAGCCCGCGGCGCCTGATCGCCGCGGCTCAGTCCAGGTCCTCGGCCGTGCGCGGCCGGGGCCTGGGCGTGCCGGCATAGGGGTCCAGTCCGCCAGTGGTGGCCTCAACCACGCGGCAATCCTCACACAGTTCCAGCACCGCCAACCGGGCCGGGTCACTGAACATCCAGTGCCCGCTGGCCTTCAGCCTGGCCTTCACCTTCTCAATGCTGCTGCGGGTGCCGAAGGCCTTGGCGCAGCGCGGACAATGCGCCGGCTCCTCCGCCTTCACCACCTGCGCCACCCGGGCCGTCTCGGCGAAGTTCAGTCGTGGCTCCAGGGTGATCACCTTCTCCGGGCAGGTGGCCACGCACAGCCCGCATTGCACGCAGGCATCCTCCAGAAAGCTCAGCTCTGGCCGTTCTGGGTTGGCGCTGAAGGCGCTGGTCGGGCAGACCATGGTGCAAGCCAAGCACAGCGAGCAATCCGCCGCCCGCACCAGCGCCGCCCCCATCGGCGCCAAGGCTGGCAGCGCCACCACCTCTGGCGCCTCGGCCGACCGTAGCGCGGCCAGGGCCTGCTTCAGAATCTCGCGGGTCGTCCCCAGCGCCAGGAAGCTGGCCACTGGCCAGGTCCGGCTGGGCCGAAGTGCGCGCAACGCCTCGCCCAGGCTGAACGGATCGTCCGTTTCTATCGCCGCAACGCGTGGCACATCCCCGGCGATGCCCAGCCCATCCAGTGCCGCCTGCATGAACTCCAGGTTTCGCAGCGCCCCTTCCGCCCCATGTGGCCGATGCGCCGGCAGCAACAACCTTACCCCGGCGGCGCCCCAGGCCATGGCGCCGGCCAGCATCGCCAGGTCGGTCTGCGAGACTTCGTTCACCCGCAGCGGCAGCACATGCGCCGGCAACCCCTCACCGTGCCGGGCCAGGGCGTCCAGTAGCGCCTCGCCGTGCTTTTCGTCATGCAGCAGCAGCACCGCATCCTGCCCACCCGCGGCCGTATAGGCATGCAGCAGCACCCGCAGCCGGCCGAGGGTGAAGCCAGGCCCGGGCAGCGCGTAGCTGGCCGCCCCGGTGGGGCACACCGCGGCGCAGGCACCGCAGCCGGCGCAGATCTCGGCGCTCAGCACCACATGGTCCAGAGCGCTGCCGGGCGTGATCGCCCCGGTTGGGCAAAGGTCCAGGCAGCGACTGCAACCGATGCGCTTGTTGCGGCCATGGGCGCAGAGGCCAGGGGTGAACTCAATGAAGCGCGGCTTGGCGAATTCCCCAACCAGGGCGCCGGCCTCGGCCACCAACTTCTCCACCGCCGCTGAATTGGCCGGGTCGGCGCGCAAATAGCCTTCGCGCAACTCGGCCATGGGGAAGAGCGGCGGCCCGCCGGTCAGGTCCAGCACCATATCGGCGTGGCTCACAGCGCCTTGCCGCGCCGCACCCCATTTATAGGCGCCTCGAGACGAGGCCGCCGGTGCGGCGAAAGCATCCACGGTGACGGTGAATTGGCCCAGAAACCCGGTAGCCCCCCTCGCCTGGCCACGCAGCACCGGGTATTCCGCCTGGCGCGGCGGTGTGACTGGCTCGCTGCCGGTCAGCAGCACGGTCAGGTCCAGCTTGTCCTTCAGCCGCTCAGCCACGGTCAGGGCAGTTGCATCCCGGCCCAGCAGCAGGGTTACGCCCTGGCTGGCCAGGGAAACCAGCGGAGTCTCTGGCGCAGGCAGCGCGGCGGCGGCCAGCAGGGCGCCCATCTTTGCCCCGGCCTGGGCGCCATCGCTGCTCCAGCCCGCTGTCTCGCGGATATTGGCAAAGGCCAGCGCGGGTCCAAACCCGGCCGCCTCGGCCTCCTGCATGAAAAGCGGGGCTTCCTGGGTACAGGCCACCGTTACCGGAGCGCCTTCACCCAGGGCAGCCAAGAAGCGGTCCAACTGGCTGCGGCACAGGTGCTCTGCCTCGCGCAGCGTGTCGCCCGGGCAGGCTCGGCCGATGGCGCGCAGGTCCGGCGCCATGCTGTCCTCGCAGGTGCAGACAAAAATGGTGCGGCTGGTCATGCGAAGCGACTTTCCCCCGGCGGCTGCAACGCTATATGGGCGAGGTTCCGTTTTCGGTCACCTTCCCTGGTGACTATTTAACCACCAAGGCAGGGAGCCCGGTGTTTGTCCACAAGCCACGCCACCTTGCCGCCGCTGCCCAATCCCTATCGCCCCTTGATGGCGCCGCCCGGCAGCTCGGCGCTGGACCATGCCCTGGCCCATGCCGAACAGGGTGTGCTGGCCTGGGTGCCAGGCGAGTTCTGGGCCGAGGCCGCCGTGGTGCTGGCACCGGAAACTCCGGCCGAAGCAGCGCTGGCCCGGCTGGCCGGCGCCAATGCTCTGGCGGATGCCCTGGCCACCATCGCGCCGGCGGATCTGCCACTGGGCTTCGCCTGGCCCGGCACGCTGACCCTGAATCATGGCCGCTGTGGCAGCATTGAAGCCCGGCCAGGCCCCAATGGCCTGCTGCTGCTGGGCTTTCGGGCCCGGCTCCGCTTTCCGCCGGGGCATGAGGCCGGCCTGCTGCCGGGGGAAACCGCCCTGGTCGAGGAAGGCGCCGAGGAGGCCACCGCCCCCCACCTTGCCCATGCCTGGGCGTTGCATCTTATGGCCGTGCTGGACGCCTGGGAGGCACGTGGCCTCCCACATCTGGTGGAGCATTATCTGGCACGTTTGTTGGAACCCGCCGCCGAGCCTGGCCTGAAGCGGGGCATTCACCCGCAAACCGGTGCCCTGGTGCTGGAGCGCGGATCGTGTCCCGAGGCGTGGTGTAGGAGTTGTGCTCCTTGGCGGGCTGGGCCGCCGGGTCAGGCGGCCACGGCGGGCAGGCTGACGGTGGGATTGTCGCTCACGGCGCCGATGGTTTCCAGCGTCATGTAGCGGGCGCGCTGGGTGGC